>VXZL01000274.1:0-208 GCA_009845505.1 Candidatus Poribacteria bacterium
GAATAGAAAGGACTTAAAAATATGAAACTCGGTGTTATGTCTGACAGCCACGACAATATCCCAAACGTCAAACGCGCTGTCGCATTGTTCAACGAAATCGGCGTAGACCTCGTCGTCCGTGAGGGTGCCTTTAGGGCCCCGTTTGCGGTTGACCCGTGTGGGGAGTTAAACTGCCGCGGCGGCGGTGGTGTTGGAAACAATGGCGGCG
>VXZL01000274.1:218-9572 GCA_009845505.1 Candidatus Poribacteria bacterium
CCCCCCCCCCATAATTAAACCCTACCCCCACCACCGAGATCTACACCTCCCTATCCCCCGGCAGCCTCACACCTGTACAACAGACAGAGGTACACCCGAATCTTGCGGAGGTCTCCCTCGGTGACAAAAAAATTGCCGTCATGCACTATCCTGAACTTGCTATCCCAATTGCTAAAAGCGGCGATTACGATATTGTTATCTACGGGCACACCCACCAGATAGATATCCAGAAGGGTCAATCTCTACTCCTCAATCCCGGTGAAACAGGCGGTTGGACGACAGGAAAGGCAACCGTTGCCGTTGTGGATCTCGCAACACTTGAGGCAACGATTCATGAACTATAGAGACAGGTGATGAAATATAGCGACCTATTCACACCACCAGACACAGGGGTAGGAAAACTCAAACAGAAATGCCTGATCTGGTCTGAAAACCACGAACACGCTGTTGCCTCCATAGGCGACGAGATTCACCTACAGGCGAAATGCGTCTGGTTGGAGTTTGAAGGTCTTGATGTCATCTACGCCTACGAAAAGCACTGGAAAACAGACAAGTGGGAGCTCGTTGAAAAAAAGAAAGGGAGCATTCCGTTAGTAAACAACAACCCTTTCAAACCTGAAAGCGAAAGCGTCTTTCCGGTCAATCAGGATTGAGAAACATTGCAGTTGCACTAATCGTCAGCAATACCCGTCGTAATCTCGACCAATTCTCCTTCTGTCACGATTCTTTCAACGTAGAGTGTAAACGTATACGTCTGATGATTCTTGTATTTTTCGAGGTTTGAAGGAAAAAGCCCATCTCCTGCAACATCATCTACAATCCAAAAGGTCACATTTCTATTATCTGTGGCAAGCATCATTGTACCCGAATAAGTCTTTACCAATTCCGGGTCTACACCCGCTTGAATCCCCAGCATCTCATTGAGTCTATCAAGTAAAACAGCCGCTTGAAGGCGCACCGTTTTTCCTGCATACCTTTGATCACCAGCCACGATCTGTTCAAGTGTCGTATCAATGACTTCAATATCAGCCTTGACGGTGTGTTCAGGGACGTCCGCCCAAATAATGAAGAAACGCTCTCCGTATGTGGTTGTGTCTTCGGAGATGTCTTTTATAAGAAGTGTGAAGGTGTAAGTTGTATGACCCCGAATGTGTGCCAGATCACTCTCCATGTAGTTCAAATAGTAGTGATTGAGTGCAGACGTGGCATCCGGGTCTCTGATGAAAAAATAAACGTTATTGTGGTGGGTAAAAAGTTCTAACGTCGCAGGGTCCCCATCAGCACTCGGATGGATTCTGCCAGCAGCGGTAATCGTAACCTTCTGTCCTTTGTATTTTGAGTGGGTGCCGTTTATTTCGACATCATTGACAATGTCGGCAAGGGAAATCGGGGCGGCAGTGAGGGGTTTTAAACCGAACCTCACACAACCGCCAAAGACAATAATAGCAAAGCAGAGAATTAAGAATGTAAAAAGTCGCATCACAAAACACCGAAGGTGCTTAAAATCCGGGACCGTATTAATTTCTCGCTTGTAGAAGAAAACTCCGATTCCCAACCTCTGACGGCTGACTGCTCGGGGAATGCCATACGGCATTCATACCGTTGATTAGCTGACCGCTAATTTATTCAACGTACCCCAAATCCCGCAACCTGCCTTCCAAAATCTCTGTCTCCTCAGCCGTAGATTCTCGCGCTTGCAAGTGCTGATAGTTGGAATTCATCAGGATGTCGTCGTAAGCGTCCCGGAAACGGTCTGGATCTTCGCAGGTGAGGTCTTCACCGCTCAGCACGTCCCGATACACAAACTCACCCGTCTCCTCATCTTCACGATAGAGATATTCACCGTCTGTGAGTGACCAGAGCCTCACACCTTCCGAATACCTGTTGATTTCTACGTTGTCAACCGTTGTCCGAGAGGTCACGCGATGGTGTGGCATCTCTAAATTGTTTTTACTCAGAAACCCGATGCCGTAGAGACTGTCCAACTCCGACAGAACCAATCGGTTTGCATCAATCTCCGATGGAGAAAGTAAATCTTGCCCATATCCGTGATAATCCACATCAATACCCGCAAGGTTCGTAATCGTTGGAAACAAATCTATCGCTGAAATCGGTGGGTTCGGGAATTCAAGGTCTGACACACCCGGAATATGTGCCAATAGTGGCACGTGTAGCACGTTCTGATTAAGCGTGCCACCGTGATCGGTAATCTCCTTACAGATACCCTCGCCGTGGTCTCCGAAAATAAAGACTGCCCAATCCGAGAGTTGGAGTTGTTTGAGAATTTCAACCAACTTGAATTCCAATATATGCGTCGCAGCAGCATAATAAATACGCAACGCCTCATCTATCCTACCGTTATCAACGAGCCACTTAAGACTCGGCGCGCCCGGAATCCCGCTCATGCCGTAGCCACCGTGCGTGTACCAGAAGTGCAGGAAGCAGAATTGTGGCACGTTTGCGGGCTGCTTCAGCTGGCGCATCAAATCTTCAAGCGAACCGAGATGTTGTGCTTCCGCATTCGGGTCAATTGCTGTGATAAACGGTTCAAAGTCGAGGAATCGGAACACCTCTGGACGTTCGGAACGTCCCGTAATATGGTAGCCAGCATCGTCAAATACCTGAAACAGATTTGGAATATCCTCGAACATCTTGAGATAGGTCTGCCCATAAACACCGTGTTCAAACGCATAGAGTCCGGTAAAGTAGGAAGTATGAGATGGACGCGTCGCCGGTGCCGGCACGAAGAACTTTTCAGCAAGCGAAAAGTCCTGCGTCAACAGATCGAACTTCGGGGTGTTAAAGAGCGAGTTCGTCCGACTGAGTGCATCAAACCGCCAACAATCAATTGAGATAAGCAAAAACTTATTGACAGGAGGTGTTGTCATTTTTCCTAATCCATTAGGCGTGTGTTGTATTGTCGTTCGGTGTGCTGATACCCGCCAAACAGGTCGGGTTGAAAAGGCGTAGACGTATAGATATAGACGGCATCGCTATAAGGATCGTAAAGGATAACCTCATCACGTTCGTCGCTACAGACATCCGCAGGGAAGCAGTGATACCACCCCATCTTGCCGCCAGTAGGCGGGGGCAGTTCAGGAAATGTGACGACCTTGTTGCCAGCACTATCGTAGAGCGCAGCGGGACTGTAAATCAATTCAGTGGTTTCCCCACCGCGCCAGCGGATAACCTCTAAGCCTGTATTGTTCGGCGTTTCATCAACGCGAAACCGATTTCTAATCTGTCCATCGTTGTCTACCACCATCAGATCTGGGTGGTGGCCGTTATAGCGAATAACCAAGGCGTTCGCGGATATATCTGACAGCAATTTACCGCATCGGATCTCTTGCCCGTGTGGAACAGTATCAAAACCGAGTGAAAGCAATGGACTCCCTTCAGCATCAACGACCTGTCCACCACCAGAAAGGATAGCGCGCTTAGTGCCATCCCACTCCGAAACTAAGACCGAGTCCATGTTCGCGCCGAAGTAGCGATTCCAGAGCACCGCGCCGTCGGCAGCGATCCCAAAATTACCACCGTTAACTTCATCAAATCCATCGCCATTAAAATCGCCAACTGCCGGAATATATGCGGAATGCTCTGGATAGCGAAACCACTTATCCGTGTATTGCCAGAGCAGCTCCAGTTTGTGATTAAACGCAAGCACGTCCACGCCGACCTTCACCACGAAATCTTGAGGGCGCGCGTTGCCAGAGAAGTTGGCAATCATCAATCGTTGATGGACATAATTAGGAATATGAAGTTCACCTTCAGCGTACGCATTACACCGGCACAACGCTTCCGGCGCGAGCGTGTGTTTAACAGCACCCGTAGCACCGTCTAAAATCATCAAACGAATTGCCGACAAATCCCACTTACTCACCTCAGAAGCGTCTGGATCTACCCAGAAACAGATAACCTCTGCTTGTCCATCTGCATCAATGTCGTGAATAGCAACAGGACCCGGTCGGTCAGGCGAGAGAGTTGTTAGCGATGTGTCCTTCACATCTGCGTCTCTGATTTCGAGGTGCTTATCACCAAGCGACCAGATAGGTTCACCTTCGAGTGTGAATGCACCGAGGAAACACGGGTGAATGCCGCCGAGCGACTTGTACACCAATAAATCAACGGTCCCATCACCCGTTAAATCGCCGATGCGGATATCGCCACCCCACGTCCTTCCGTCCGTCTCGTTTAGGAACGCTTCTGGAATTGCGACCCGTTTATAAAGATGTGCGGATTGTGACATGTTGGCACCCTACATTATGCCTCATTTTTCAGTCTTCTAAGAAACAAACGCTTTGAAGAGTCCAACGTAGAGCGCAAGCACCTTCTCCGGGTCAGGTCCCGTATACGCACATTCGTTGGAGATGTAACCTGAAAAACCGATCCGATCCAGCCACTGGAACATCTGACGGTAGAGCTCGAAGGTCTCTGGTTCCTCTGCCCGATGTGTGTGCACTGCTGTAATGTGAGACCCTACACGTGAAAAAAGCGGTTCAATACTTCCCGCATCACAACCGACGAATTGCGAGTTGAAGACAAAACCGACGTTTGGAAGATTTACACCTTCTATGACCGACATCGCCGAATCTGGATCTGTGAAAGAGCCGTGCATCTCAATAGAGACAGTGATATCCTTCTCGCCGGCATAGGTCCCCAAAGTTTTCAGTCCCTCTGTGACGTAACCGACAATCGCATCACGGTTCTCTTCGGTATACCGGTCCCCGAGGACTCGAACGTGATCGCAGTCCATGAACTCTGCCATATCAATCACGCGCGTAACGCGCCGGACGGTTTCCTCGCGGTCAGCGGCGTTTTCAGAGTGGAAATTTTGGCAGCTTGTGAGTGAGGAGATAACAACGCCACTCGCATCTACTTGTGCTTTTAACCCGTCCCAGGCTTCTCTTGGCGTATCCCACTCAAAGCCGTGCTTCTGCTCGTAATCCATTAACAATTCGACACCGTGATAGCCGGTAGCCTCCGCGGTGTTAAGTATCCGTCCTAATTCCCATTCTTGGCAGATTTGATAGGTGTTCAATGACCATTTCATTCTTTTAGTTTTCCTTTCTGATCGCTGATCGCTGACCGCTAATCGTTATTGTTGTATTGGGATGGGAAACCAAAGTCCACCAGTTTTCGTCGTGAGTGCTCTATGCGTGGTGTGGTTAATCCCGATGACATCCACGGTGATATTATTCTGAAAACACTGCTTCAAGACTTCCGGTAGTGTATAAGAACCTTTGCTCGCCTCATCGGTAACCAGAACAAATCGACGCTCCACACCTTCTCGGAAATTGACACGACGAATTGTTTTTATGATGGCGTTGTGTGCCCGTTCATCACCTGCAGCAGCGACAACGTGTGAGGTCAGCAACCGTTTGTACCTCTCACTGTCCCGTGTTTGTGGATGGATAATTGTATCGTCTTCAAGATACCTAAAGATAACAATGCCGAGTGTGAAATCAATACCCTTCTCTTCAAAGACTTCTACCATCCGATTCAGCTGTCTACCGACTGCACGGATATTATCTATCATACTCCCACTGATGTCAAGGAGAAAAACAATGTCAACCGCCTCCTCGTTTTTCCCATCAGCAACGCTTTCTGCAATGCCTTCGAGTGCTTCCCCCATCTGTCCATCTCTGTCAATCGGGGGTGCTGGACTGTTTCTATCTCCCTCCGTTTGGCTTCTATTTTCACCCTGCACAGTTTTAGGTTTCGGCGCAATTGTGGGAGCTTGCGCGTGTGCTGTCGCAATCGTTTTCCACAAGGGTGTTTCTGTTGTTTGTTCCTGTAAAGTCGTTTCAGCCATCGGTAAGCGCGCCGACGTTTTTGGTACCGACATTGACATATAGGGTGCCGGGGTTGCGCGCGCCAGTTTGGCAACAGTTTGATTAGGGGTCGGTGAGGCCTTGACAGGCGTTGAACGCCGAGTCGGCATTGTGCGCTTGCGCATACTGTTTATGTGAAAACGTTGGAGGGCGGTTACCGAAATCGCTTCCGAAACGAGCGGTTCCGAAGGCAGCTGCGGACGATACCACCGAATATAACCAAGACCCATGATCGTTATCGTAATAGCATGCAGAATCAACGAAAGCAGAAACGCTTTCTGAGTTTTCCTGCGTTTTTGTTGGTGTGTGTATGAATAGGTTTCGAGCAGCATATTGGATCTCTCCGCTACAACGTTTCGGTTAAAATTGAGACCGTTCCTGTATTTCCATCAATTTGGAGCATCTGTCCATCAGTGATATGCCGGGTTGCATTCGGGATATTCGCAACAGCAGGAACACCATACTCTCTTGCAACGACTGCACCGTGCGACAAGATTCCACCACGCTCCATCACCAGTCCCGCTGCATGTAGGAAAAGCGGTGTCCACGCTGGATCCGTTGATGGACAGACCAGAATATAATCTCGGTCGGATAGGCGCGCCTCCGACGGCTTCAGAAGCACACGTGCTTTGCCCGACGCGATGCCGGCGGAAACGCCTACACCCCTGTATGTTTCCGCTGCCTCGATTACCATCGGCGCACCGATCTGTTCCAAGGCGTCACTGAAAATGACATCCGGCACCTCAATCTGTAACATAAGGTCTCGTTCCATCTTACGTTTGGCGATAACATCACTAAAAGTTTCCTTCCCATCAATCAGGTGTTGTAATTCATCTGGTACCAAGTAGAAAATACCACCATCAAGTCCATAACGACAATCCAATTCGAGCAAGGCGCGTCGCATCTGTTCGTAGCCGAGCATGAGATAAAATTTTGCTGTCTCCCTGAAAGGCATGTAACGTCTTGTGAAATCCAATTCACTCTCAATCTGTTTTCGTAAACTACCTTTGCTTTTTACCAACTCGATGAGTTCCGCTTCTGCCGAGTAGCGGTCAGCAGTCGGGTCGTTCCGCTGCACTTCACTCTCAGCAGTCAGTGAAGAGAGGACCTGTTCGAGATAGGTCGTATCTTCACGCCAACGCGGTGCTGCTAACTCAAACTCGTTGACTGCGCGATGCCCATAATCTTTCAGGAAGTCGCTAAGTACTAAATCGCCAGCCGCTATCTCCTGTAGTTTCTCATTGGTTTCGACAGTAAGGTTGCCAGAAAGTCCGCTGATAAGCCTGCTTACAATGGATTTTGTTCCTGCTTCATCCATACATTTCTGGAGTGCTGCCTCTAATCTTTGGAGCGAAAACCCCGCAAGAAGCGTGGCAGTGAGTGCCTTCGGCGCGAAGTCGTCCAATGTTTTGATGCACCATGTCTGAAATTTCTCGACTAATTCCGCATCCGATAAATCCGAATATGAAATATCGCGCGCCACCTCAACTTCTGACCGGAACGCTGGGAATACTTCTGCTGTCAGAATTTGGTCAAAATCGGATCGGCACTGTCTTAGCCGCATCTCTGCTTTACTCATACGGACGATGTGGAGCGGGAGTTCCAGCCAAAACGACGCACGGCTTCGGGTAATATCAGGTGCCGCTTGCGCATACATCGCCTGCTGTGGGTTCTGCTTTAAAGCGTTAAAGTCGTGTGCAAACGGGAAACCCTCAAAGTGGAGTTCCGCTTCTCGGTTCAAATTAACGTAAATGCGTCCGCAGATTAAGTCCAGGATCCCCTCGCTATCTACTCGCGCGCTCGGATAAAATCCAAGACTTCGGTACGCCTCACCTAATCCACCCACACCCGACATGAATTTGCTAATAACCGACCAGGTCATCGGCAGCGGTGCAGACAACACTTCAGCGATGTTATAATGACACCAGACACTACCATGTTCGTCTGCACACGCCTTTAATCGTTGAACTTCCCTTTGTCGGAGTTTCTCAACAAATTCACTTTCGGAAGCCAGGGGCGAGGTCACCGCGTCCCTACCACTGACGGATGTCGTAATGTGGCGCGCCTGCAACAGGATAAACTCCCCATCCGCCAGTGCCCACTCAATATCCATCGGCTGTCCGTAGTGATTTTCGATGCCTAAACCGAGTGCCGTAAGTTCTTTCAATTCCGCGTCCGTCAAACTCGGAACATCCTGCTGCGCAGCAGATACTGCGTTGACACCCGCAGCGGTTACCATTTCCCGTTTTGTAGCAATCGTCTTTTCCAAAATCTCGCCTGTCTCTCGTGATACCTGAAAACTATCAGGCGTGATAGCACCCGATACAACCGATTCACCCAGTCCCCAATTCGATTCAATAACAGAGATACTTTGATTAAAGGGACTCACAGTGAAAAGCACACCAGAGACATCCGAATTACACATCTCCTGAATTACAACCGCCATTGCCAATCCATCATCCACAATGCCTTGTGCTTCTCGATAGGCGATAGCCCGTTCCGACCAGAGCGATGCCCAGCACGCCTTGAGAGCATCTAACAATTCATCAGACTGGACATTCAAAAACGTGTCCTGCTGCCCGGCGAAACTCGCCTCTGCTAAATCCTCAGCGGTCGCACTGGAACGTACAGCGACCGTGGCTGTTTGGAGCTTTTTATGCGCTGCACGGATTTCTGAAACAAGTTCTGGTGCCAACATAAGGTCTTTAATGTTGTCTGCATTATGTCCAGACAGACTCTTAAAATAAAATAGATAGGCATCCGTCGTAACACAAAAACCTTGCGGCACCCGAAATCCAGCCCGTGTCAACTTGCCAAGATTTAGACCTTTTCCACCGACACGCGAAAGATCGCCATCATTAATTTCTGAGAAATGTTTGATAAATTGCATAAGTCCAGATTGGTCTGCGAAGGGTAGAAGCGATTGAAGATAGTATAGCAGCATCTATCTGCTGAATGCAAATACGTTTGGGATTGCTTGTTAGAGAAGAGAAAGAAGGTGGGTTTAAAGCATAGAGGCTGGTATGAAACCAACCTCTACAATATTCTGAAATAACGAAGATATTGGAATTGCTGTTAGTTATCATCGTTATCGTCAGCATGATTATCGTGATTATTGTGATTATTGTGATTATTGTGATTATCGTCATCGTCGTCATGATCATCAACCATGTGATCGTGGACATCATGACCATCGTCAGGCAGGATAGTATCACCATGTGCCTCTTGCTGATTAATCCAATCAACAAAAAGTTGAATCTCGGCATCCGTCAGTGGTGGCCCCCCAGGAGGCATATTACCTGAAGCAATTTGTTCAACAACTTCACTCTCTTCAGCATTTCCAGCGATGAATGCAGGATGTTCTCCACCCGCTATGAAGGATTCGTAGGTCCTGAAATCTAAACCGTGAGGGCCATCAGCAACGTGACATCCAGCAAGCGCACATCTCGCCGTGAGGATAGGCAAAAGGTTCTGTTCAAAGGAAAACTCAGCATCAACAGTTTCGTGGACTTCTGTAGGT
>VXZL01000199.1 GCA_009845505.1 Candidatus Poribacteria bacterium
TTGTGAGTGGCATCGGTATCATGAATATATGTCTTGTTTCTGTCGGTGAAAGGACACGAGAGATAGGCGTGCGGAAATCAATCGGCGCGAGACAGATTGATATTTTCTATCAATTCTTGACGGAAGCGATATGTCTCTGCTTGTGTGGGGGTACACTCGGGGTTGTAGGCGTTTGGTTAGCAGCGTGTGGCATGGCGCGGCTTGCTGTGCGTATTATGCCGATTGTGCCAGAATGGCCCGTTGTCCTTTCCTTACCTTGGATATTGGTTTCTGTTATTTTTTCCGTTTTTATGGGAGTGAGTTTCGGGATATATCCTGCGTTACAAGCATCAAAACTTTCACCTATTGATGCTCTGAGGATGGAGACATAAAGTCAATGATGAATACTTTACAGAAACTCTCACGTTTGAGTCCTTGGTTACTTTTGTGTCTTATTTTATTCCTTGCCTTCTGGATCCGTATTCAAGGTGTAGCGTCTATACCTGATGGGCAGTTTACCGGAAACGATCCCTATCTGTTTTACTGGCAAGCACAGATTGTCGCTGAACACGGTAAACTGCCTGTGAGGGATATGCATCGCTGGCTTCCCTATGGTAGAGACTTGGGACAGAGTCTTAATGCCTATTCTTACGCTATCGCTTACACACACAAAGTGATAACACTCTTTTTTCCCAATATCTCAGTCTACCAAGTGGCGTTATTTTCCCCGGCTGTTTGTTTCATGCTAGGGTTGGGAGTGCTTTGCCTTTTCTTTTACCGGACCTTTGGACTACTCTTTTCGAGCATTGTTGGCTTACTTTTAGCCACTCTCCCCGGTGTCGTTGAGCGCAGTGCCGCCGGATTCAGTGACAGAGACAGTTGGTGTCTGATGCTTGGTATTTTCGCTATCACGGGTTATCTTGCCGCTCTGCAAGCACAAAACCCGCGTAGCAGGCTTTTGTGGACGCTCGCGAGTGGCTTTACTGTATTTCTCGGTGGTATTAGTTGGGAAGGCTTCTGTATTTTCTTTAGCATTATCCTTTGCATAGAGTTCTGGAGATTTCTCACAGATGAAAAGGAAGAAAGGCTCCGGTTATACTTCTCTGGGTGTGTACTTTCGTGCCTCCCCTCTATCTTGCGTCGCCTGTTTATCGGAATGGAGAAGGTTTTGCAACCCATCTATTTGCGTTTGTGTTGGTGCCGCCTCTCATCCTATTAGGGATTCGCGTTCTTCGGCATGTTTTAATCACTAAATCCACGTTTGCAGCCAAATTTCAACCACATGCCAGAAATCTTTCCTTTGGGTTGACGCTTGCAAGCCTTATCCTCGCTTTTGGATATGTTTGGAGTCAGTTCCACACTTTCGCAAGTACACCTGTCCCTCTGGGGCAAAACCAACTGATGCAAACCGTGGGCGAACTCAACGTGCCAGACTACAGATATTGGGTATTTCGGTATGGGAGCCTCTTTTTCTTAGCGAGTCTAGGGTTCATGAGTATAAGTATTCGCCTCTGGAAGAACAGTGGCACAGTATTAGCAATTTTCATATTTTTCTTCATGCTCACCACTTTTTTTCGAGGACAGCTTGAGACGCTTTTAGGCACGACGGGGTGTCACATCTTCTTTTTTCTCTCCCTTGGATGCATATTTTTGATGATTCTCTTCATTGCCTGGCGGCGACACAAAGCATCGAATCATGAACTTGTCTATGTTGCGATGGGTCTTTGGTTTCTTTTTTGGGTAGTCCTGTCGCGTGATATGAAGCGTTACGACTTCTTTATTGGGCTTCCAGTCGCATTCTTTACGACTGAGTTGATATGCCGTATTGGATCATCTATAGCTGAAAAACTCAAGAACTCGACATTTCTGAGCATGGACTTTAGAGAATCACTGCCGCTGCATGTCATAAAAGTCGGTGTTGTTATCGTTATCCTTGCTGCCCTCATGTATTGGAAACCCACTGGAGAGTACGCGAAACGCGCAACTTTAGCTGCAACACGAATGCGCCAAGCCAGTCCCGGGAACACACCGGTCACAAAAGCATTTACATGGATGAAAGCAGAACTACCGGATACTTCAATTGTTGCTGCAAACTGGAACTACGGCAGTCAACTTAACGTTCTCGGCGGAGTCAAAACCATTATTGACCAAGATCATTACATACAGCATTGGATCTATCTATACAACGAATATGTCCGTAATGCCACTGATGCGCGAGCGGCGTTAGAATTTCTGAAAACCCACGGTGCGACACATCTTATGTTGACCCGAAAACAACCGCCGGAAGTTTACCTAAAAAGCGAGTTGCGTGACACATTTGTTCCTGTCTATCCCATAGATAATTTTGCAGAAGCCGAAGTTAAAGTATGGCAGATTCACTATCCCCCGGAGATCCGGCCGAATCCGAAATATCTCGCAACAGCACCAGATGAATAAACCCTCGCGGTTGGCTATCCCCACTATGAGCTGGGTACAAACCGATGTTTCGATTTCTTTTCTTTTCACTACTACTGGTATCCATCGGCGTGCTGTGTTGGCGAACACCGATTTCTGCACACGATGCTTTTTATCCACACCACCGTGAAGATTTTGAAAACATGACGCGTCGTCGTCAACTCAGAGGAACCGTTATCCTCAGTACGATAGTCTTCGTTGGTGTTGTAGGTGCGGTTATTTATGTCGCGTTGCGAAAAAGTATCGCCGATGACAAAACAGACCAAATAGAGACCAAAACAGTTCAAGAACGCTTGACATACGCTGCAAACAGTGCCGCAAAAGCGGCTCAACATGCCCTCAATGCTAAAAGGAACATCAAGGAAGCCGCCACGACTGCCCTCACAACTTACGCTGAAGCCTCTGGTGTAACATGGCGACCGCATTCTTATGGATCAGTCACTGCCGAATCCGTGCCATACCACATCCGATGCAAAATTGGAAACGATGTCGTCACCCTCAGTATCAATGCCAACGTCATCCACTTAAAGGCTGACCATCAGTTTTCTAAGACAGGTTTCAGTTCAGCAGGGGTATCGAAAGGTGTGAGTGCAACTGCCGTGCTAAAAATTAGAGGTGAGGAAGAGGCATAACATCTGAGATAGGAACTGACTGACCTGTTATGCTGTCAGTCGATTGATGAGTGAAGCACTATAACCGGCACCGAACCCGTTATCAATATTCACAACAGTGACACCAGAAGCGCAGCTATTCAGCATACCCAAGAGCGCAGCAAGCCCTCCGAAACTCGCGCCATAGCCGATGCTCGTTGGCACTGCGATAACAGGGCAATCCACCAATCCACCAACCACGCTTGGCAGTGCCCCCTCCATACCTGCAACGACGATAATAACGCGCGCCGTCAAGAGTTTCTCGTGATTGCTCATTAAGCGGTGCAACCCCGCAACGCCGACATCGTAAATCCGCTCCGGCTGGTTTCCCATGATCTGGACCGTTTCAGCGGCTTCCTCCGCAACAGGTAAGTCGGACGTACCCGCAGAAACAACAAGGATACCTGAAGTGCCTACATCATCGGATTGTGAGACACTGATTGTGCGACCCAGCACGTTATAGCGTGCTGCAGGCGCAATTTCCTTCACAGCTTCATACATATCGGGTGTGGCACGAGTTGCCAGGAGTGGATGCCCTGCTGCGAGGATACGTTCGCTAATCTGTTTCACGTGTGCCACCGTCTTCCCTTCGCAAAAAATAACTTCTGGAAATCCCGTCCGAAGTTGACGATGGTGATCGACTTTTGAAAACCCTAAATCTTCAAAGGGAAGCGTGCGGAGAGACTGCAAGGCATCGTCTATAGCAACTTTCCCGTCCTTAACCTGTTCAAGTAGAGTTTTTAATTTTTCAATTTCCATTCATTTAGCAATAGATAACAATAGAAGTTTTTGCAGTTCGTCCATTCGACACAGCTGCCCTGTAACCAGAGGAGCGGGCTTAACGCCCGCTCACTCTGCAGTATGAAAAATCTTTAGGCTTCCTCGGCAGCCTCTTCTTCGCTTTCCTCTGTGTCATTGACCCCTGGGATAGAGTTAGCGATTTTCGCACGAACATCGGCGGAGACTTTGCGACCCGCTTCCACAGCACCTTTGACCTGTTCACCTGCTTCCTGGATCCGCTCTTTACCGCTATCTACGATACCTTGGACGCTCTCTCTGCCCTGTTCCATGAGATGTTGAGCACTTTGCCGTGCGCTCTCAGAGGTTTGATGTGCTAACTCAACCGTCCGATTTTTTGCTTCAACGGATTTATCGCGAATTTTCTGGCGGGTCTCCCGACCAGAAGTCGGTGCGTAGAGCAGGCTGATAACAGCACCTGCCATAAAACCCGTGAAAAAAGCGAAAATCATTCCTAATCCATTGTTCTGTCCATTATTGCTCATTTCCTTTTCCTTTCTATGAAATAATTAATTCTGTTTTGGTGCAGTATATAACCCAAAACTTGGCGTTAAAGTTTACGAGAATCTGCGCAAAAAGTTTCAATTCCGATGCTCTTTTTTTTACAATTTTTTCATAGTGCATTGACCGCTATGCAAATCGCGCGCTATTCAACTATCCATCCGCTGCCTCGGACACTGAGGTTTCTCCTTCTTCTGGTTCGGGTGTTCGAGTGGAAGCAAAACTGTCCCAGCCTGCCTTGATGCCCTGCCACAAACTTATAACATCAGCCAGCGAGACAGCTAACTGATTACGGAAAAAAGTGGCTTGTTCAATCGTCTGCCCAGAAAAACCACTGACTTTCTGAACCAATTCCTCAAGCTCTTGAATACTTTGATTCAAGGCACCGCTCATCTCTTGGATATTATGCACAGTGGGTTGAATTTCAGACTCACTAATCCCTTGCAAGGAAGCCGTCAAACCGCTCAGGTTTTGTAGCAACGTTGGTAACTCCTCGTTCACCGTTTGCACAGTCTTGTCTACGTCAGTTATCAATTCAGCGAGTTCCTGATTGACAATGCTTTCCGTAGAGTTCAAGGTGTTTCGGATGCTATTGAGTGAATTGCGTAGACTTCCAATCGCTGCACATAAATAACCCGCAAGAGCCGTAAGAGCGAGCAGCAAAATACCGAGGCTAAATTTCCAAAAAATTGAAGCAATAACACCCCAATCCATATTTTCTCCTTCGTACGTAGCCCACCACACCGTTCTTCAGATACCTGCAAAAAGATGCAATGTTTACGGGCTTAAACCTGAATTTGTTTTTTGATGATTTCAGCCGCTGCACCAATTGCAACGTTCACTTTGTTTGGATCTTTGCCGCCGCCTTGCGCAAGCTCAGGACGCCCTCCACCACGTCCATCTGCTAATTGGGTTAACTCAGAGATGATTTTACCGGCATGCAGACCGCGATTTTTCACAAGGTCGGAGGTCACACCCACCACAAAGGCTACAGCGTCTCCGTTAACAGAAGCAAGGGCAACCACACCAGATTCTAAGCGGTTTTTGAGTTCATCAACAAGCCGTCGCAATCCGTCTCTATCCGTATCTGCCACAACTGAAGCGACAACTCTCACATCCTCAACAAGCGTTGCGCCTTCGACTAAATCACCGATGTTAGCGAGTGCTTGCTGTCCTTTCAGGTGTTGGAGTTCCTGCTCCAATTCGCGTTGCTCTTGTAGTAACCGTTCAATCCGTTCAGACAAGCCGGTTTTAGGTGTTTTCAGTAGATTCGCCACATCAGAAAGTAGGACAGTATCATCTTGAACAGTCGTCACTGCTGTAGTACCAGTCAATGCCTCAACGCGTCTAACACCCGCAGCAATACTACTCTCACCCATCAGTTTCACAAAACCGAGTTCACCCGTTGCTCCAACATGTGTACCCCCGCACAATTCAACACTATATTCACCAGCCTGTACAACACGTACGATGTCGCCGTATTTGTCGCCAAAGAAGGCTAATGCCCCTTTTGCTTTCGCTGCATCCAAAGACATTTCGCTTATGGAAAGCGGATCATTTCCACGAATTTTTTCATTGACAAATCCTTCAATGTCGCGGAGCTGCGCTGCGGATACAGCCTCGTAATGTGAAAAGTCAAACCGCAGCCTACCGGCTTCAACAAGCGAACCTGCTTGCCCGACGTGTGTTCCGAGTACACGTCGCAATCCACTGTGTAGGAGATGGGTTGCTGTGTGACTTATGGCAACGGCACTTCGGTGTTCGGCATCAATTTGCGCATGCACAGCAGCATAAGGCGTAATTTCTCCCTCAACCACCTTACATTTATGAACGACCAAGTCAGCAGAAGGTCTGAGTGTGTCTTGCACATGTAACTTCGCGTCCTGGCTTTCAATTGTGCCGACATCGCCAACCTGCCCACCAGACTCGCCATAAAAAGGCGTACGATTCAGCAGCACGAATACCTCGTCCCCTTGTTGTGCACTTGCCACCGATTCAGAATTAACAATTAAAGCGACAGTTTCTGCCTCGGCGTTGTCTTGCGTGTAACCGACAAACTCCGTCTCGCCATGTTCTTTAAGGACTTCGGCGTAAACAGAAATTTCTTCATCTTTCGCGCCGCCTTTTGCTTCCCACGCCGCTCGTCCGCGCGACCGTTGCGCTTCCATGCTCTCCTCGAACCCTACCTCATCAACAGTGAATCCACGTTCGCGTGCAAGCATCTGGGTCAAATCGAGCGGGAAACCGAAGGTATCATACAACTCAAATGCCCGTTTTCCATCGAGTTGCGTTTCATCCAACTCTGTCAGCGTATCGAATGAACCATCAAGGAGTTCTAAGCCGCGTTCAATTGTTTGATGGAAGCGATGCTCTTCACCTTGAATTGTGCGGGTGATAAACTCACGACGTGGCAGGACATCAGGAAAAACATCACCGAGCAATTCGATAACCTTATCAACGAGCCGGTAAACGAAGGCTTCGTTCATATTTAATTTTTTACCATAAAGCACAGCGCGCCGTAGAATCCGGCGGATAACGTACCCGCGTCCTTCGTTAGATGGCATGACTCCGTCACCGATTGCGAACGTTAAACACCTGATATGGTCAGCAATAACCCGATGTGGCAACCCGCGTTCATCATCAGAATAGGCGGTGTCCGTCATATCAGCGATTGTCGCTAAGAGTGGCGTGAATATATCTGTCTTATAGTTTGAATCAACGCCTTGCAATATGGAGGTAATCCGCTCAAACCCCATGCCTGTGTCTACATGCGTTGCGGGGAGAGGTTCAAGCGTACCGTTTTCGTTCCGATTGTATTGAATGAACACAAGATTCCAAAATTCAAGGAACCGGTCGCTGGTGTTTGGACCGGCATCAGGATCATCCGCTGTTTCAGGAAACGCCTCCACACCCATGTCAATAAACAGTTCACTACAGGGACCACAGGGACCGGTGTCTCCCATTTCCCAAAAGTTGTCCTTATCACAGCGGCGGATACGCGAGAGGGGCAGGTCAGTCTCTTGTAACCAGAATTTTTCTGCTTCGTCGTCATCCAGATAGACCGTTGCCCAGAGGCGTTCCTTGGGAATCCGCCAGAGCTCGGTTACCAATTCCCACGCAAAAGCGATGGCTTCCTGTTTGTAATAATCTCCGAACGACCAGTTTCCGAGCATCTCAAAGAAGGTTTGATGGCTTGGTGAGTATCCGACCTCTTCAAGGTCATTGTGCTTGCCACTGACGCGCAAACATTTTTGTGTATCAACGGCGCGCGTATACTCTCGTTGTCCGATCCCGAGAAACACATCCTTGAATTGGTTCATGCCAGCGTTGGTAAACAAAAGCGTTGGGTCCCCGGCGGGTATCAAGGATGCACTTGGGACAACCGTGTGTCCGTGTTTGCGAAAGTATTCAAGAAAACCGGTTCTAATTTCGTCTGATGTCATATTTAAATTCCCCCTACCTCTTCTGCTCCAATTATAGTCTACTTTATATGGAGAAGTCAAGACAAAAATCTCGGCAGACCGCTTTAATATATCGCATGAAAGGGTTAAAAAATTTGCTCAAGTACCTGTCGCACAACTTCCGATCCGAACCCGCGGCGCGCCAAAAATCCATGTAATCGGCGTTTCGCGACATGAACGGGTAACTGCCGATACTGCTTCACTCGTTTCTGAGCAATTTGCAGCGCGAGGGTCGCTTCGTCTTCAGTCTCTACTTGTGCCACAGCTTGTTCGGCAGTCTCGCGATCAACGCCTTTGTCAAGCAGTTCATGTTTTAGTAGGGTCTTTCCTCGCGGATTTGATTTTAGCCTACGGACTATCCAATTCTCTGCGTACTTTCGGTCGCGAATATGCCCTGAGTCAATCAATTCCTCAACCGTTGTCTCAATGGCTTTTTCCGAAAATCCTTCTCGTGCAAGCCGCCGTTCCATCTCACTTTTGGTATAGGTTTTTGACCTTCCCGCAGGACGAGAATCCTCCGTTTCGTCATCTATTTCGTTATTCGTCTCCTCACGGAGCAACCTTAGGGCGTAGTTTTTGGCGCGCATGACCTCATCGGCGGCGATCAATTTCTCAATGACTTCGGCTTCAATCTGCAAACCGATGCGTAACCCAAAATTTTCGACCAAAACGGCATGAATTACAACAAACGGGGCACCATCGAGAAAGAGTTGACGATGTGAAGGCAATTCAGGAACTGCCTGAATATCTGTAATTCGCTGTCTCATGTCCTTCTACTACTTTTAGAAGACGGCTGTCGTAGAATGGGCGTGGTAATAAGCGCGAGGCTGAAGGGTCCTGTTTAAAAACCTGCAATTACGAAGACCTCGCGCTTCAACGAGAGGGTGTACGTGCTCTAACAAAAGGTTACAACACCTATTGACCGTTACTCCTACCTGCCCAGAGTGCACCGCGCTGCAGGAGTGTTCCAAACATTTCGTGCTGACATGCCGCTGCATCGTGACCGAGTGCGAGGTAGAAAACTTTACCTTCACCCCAGTTTTTCGTCCACGCTACCGGTGCTGCGTCACCTTTCCATAATGCTGATGCAAGCACATGGTTCCGGGGATCGTAATCGAGGATGTATTGCTCATCCGTCACGACAAACTCATCAAGTCCTTCTGTAATTTCGTGCTCGCTATCGACGATGCTGACTTGGTAGTCGCGGTAACGTGGATGTGTGACAAAATAGCCACCGACCATCGAACGATACTCTGGACACCCGCGGAATGAATCCGCTGCGGAGTGTACACCGACGTAGCCTTTACCTGAAGCGACATGGTTGAGCAGACCGTTCTTCTGTGCGTCCGAAATCTCACCGACTGTGTAATAGAAAACAATGAGATCGTAAGGATCCAGATTCGGTGAGACGAGGGCATCAAGGTCTTCCTCGACTCTGGTAATCTCAAATTCATCTCGCTGTGAAAGCACGTTCACGATTTCATCACTACATCCCTTCCAATCGTGAATCGCACCGCCTGCAAAAACGAGTGTGTTAATCTTTGCCATTCGTTAGCCTCCTTGTTATGTAATACCATTTCTGATTGAAATTGTAGCATAAACTTTCAGTTTGTGCCTTCTTGTAGCATAGGAAACCGTTGGTCTCCTGCGCATTCAGGTGCCGTTAATGTGGTATAAACTTTTAGAAATGGTATAATATTGCTATTATAT
>VXZL01000177.1 GCA_009845505.1 Candidatus Poribacteria bacterium
GATTTTGATAACGCCATAAGTGACTATACAAAGGCGATAGAGTTCAAACCTGATTTTGCCGAAACCTACTACAATCGGGGTGTTACTTACTTCGACAAAGGCGATTTTGATAACGCCATAAATGACTATACCAAAGCAATAGAATTGGATCCGGAAAATGGCGATGCCTATGGACAGCGAGGCATCGCTTACTTCTACAAAGGCAGGTTTTACCGAGCTGTTGAGGACATTAGCAAAGTCATAAGCCTTGCACCGGACGAACCATTTGTTTATTTGGGACGCGGGTTGGCTTACCGCAACCTGCTGGTTTTTGAGAAAGCCATCCAAGACTTTAGCACAGTGATAAGCATCAAACCTGATGCGGCTGCTGGTGGTTATACCGAGCGCGGTATAACCTACCATTGCAAAGGTGAGGTAGATAAGGCAATTGAAGACTATAACGATGCAATAGCACTAGAGCCAGAGTTTGCAAAAGCTTGGACGCAACGCGGTCAAGCTTACCGTGATAAAGGTGAGATAGACAAAGCGATTGAAGATTATAGCAAAGCCATACAACTCAACCCAGAACGCCCTGAGCCTTACACCTGCCGTGGTCGCGTCTACAACGAACAAGGCGAGGTGGACAAAGCGATTGAAGATCATAGCAAAGCAATAGAATTGAATCCAGAATTTGCCGAGGCATACCTCAATCGGGGGCAAGCTTACTACAACAAAGGCGAATTGGACAAGGCGATTGCAGATTATGACGAAGCCATACAACTCAATTCAGAACTTGTGGAGGCATACACACATCGTGGCAACGCCTATCGTGCTAAAGCCGAGTTAGACAGTGCGATTGCGGATTATACCGAGGCACTAAAACTCAGACCAAAGATTGCTGAATTCTATTACACACGCGGTGAGGCTTGGTTGCTTGCGAAAGGTTGGGAAGAAGCGAAGACTGACCTGACAGCTGCGCTCCTACAAGACGTAGATGTCGCCGCTGCGTTTCACAATACCCACGGGAGCATTGCTGCCTTTGAGGAAAAGATAGGGAGTCGTTTGCCAAAAGAGATTGTAGTATTATTGACCCCGCGGAGTGAACCGTTTGAAATTGATAAAGATGCGCGAATAGCGTTGGGAATGAAGTACTATGGAAACGACGAACTCAGCAGCGGCCTGGCCGCAAAACTTGCAGGTATCCCACGCATGGAATTCATATTTCTCATGGGGGATTACGGACTCTCACCGTTTGGTGATGAGGAAGAGTACGCCAAAAGCGGATTTTAAGGAATGCCAATACAGCCAGTCATTAGTAATACTACCCCGCTTATTGGACTCTCGGGCATCAATTATCTTCCTTTATTGCGAGATCTCTATACCGAAGTGTGGATTCCAAGAGAAGTTGAAAAGGAATTTTTAGCATTAGATGAGACAGTCTATCAGGAAGTGCTCAACAGTGCACCGTGGATTAAAGTTATAGACCTAACGAATCCGCAAAGTGCCGCAATTTATCAAGGTATTGATGATGGAGAAGCAGAGGTCTTCGCGCTTGCAGTTGAACATGATGCACGTCTCGTCCTTCTTGATGAAAATAAGGGAAGAAAGAAGGGCAAAGAAATTGGATTAACGGTTAAAGGTACAGTAGGCGTTTTGCAAGAGGCAAAGGAAGAAGGCTTGATTGATGTCATCAAGCCCCTTTTAATTCAGTTGCGGGATAACGGGATACACCTAAGTAAGTCCCTCATCAGCGACGCGCTACAAGAAGCAGGTGAGACGGATTAGCGGGTGTGCTTATAGGCAAAAACTTATGGAGAAGAAAAGTCATGCAAGAACGGAATCAAGAACTTGCGAATAAATATTACAACCGCGGTATCGCTCACAGCAAAAATGGCGATTATGACTGCGCAATTAAAGACTATACGCAAGCGATAGCACTTAAACCCGACTATGCCGATGCCTATTACAGACGCAGCAAGGCGTGGCTACATCTCGGAGAAACCGAAAAAGCGAAATCCGACATGAAAACCGCCAGCAAGATAGGGATAAACAGCAAAACTGCTTTAGATGAAACACTCCGAAACTACGATCGCGCATGGAAAGTCCTCGGTAATCTATGAGATATTTGACAGTCGCGGAGATCCTTGAAGTTGCCGAGGGACATGTCGGGACCTATCACTTGCTGGATGAAGATCGGTTACACTATTTAATTGAGGCTGTTGCGGGAAAATTTGGTGATACTGAACTGTACCCAACTTTACCTCAAAAAGCTGCTGTCTATGCCCATCACATTATCACAGGACATATATTTTTGGATGGAAATAAGCGAACTGCTCTCAATTGCGCGATCATGTTTTTGGAATTTAACGGTTGCACCCTGCGTTTCGACATCGATGATTCAATTATTGATCTCGGCTTCAAGATTGCCGATGGAACCATAACCGATATTGAAGTAATTGCGGATCGTATGCAGTCGTGGATTTTGTAACTAACGGATGTTGATACATCTAATCGCGTCAAACATCTAAAAATTCGGGTTGGATGTTCCTTAATTATTAACACTTTGTATAAAATAATTTATTAACATGTTATTTTCATAGTAACCCACCCCAAAGCAGACAAACGCAAAAGCCCTCTCAACCCACGCCACAACTGGGTTTTCGCGAGGTTTTTTAAACGCCTCAAAATCACGATTCATAGTAACAGCAAAAAAACACCAGAGCCGCAAAAGTCCTCTCAACCCACGGCCCGTCTAACTTCCAGGCAGTTCCCATCGCACAGTTTCCAGAACGTTACTATGAAAACTATGAAAACTATGAAATTGACTTGACAAAACCTGTCTAAAATGATAAATTGACTTTCAAACAAGGGAAACCTTTACGCCTTGAGTTTTTTAAAGATAGAGAAAGGAAACAACATGGCATCACAAAACGAACTACAGTCAATGCTAAACGCCCCCATCGCTTTAGCACCCAATACCTACCTCCATTTCTATAACGGTGGGAAACTCCGCGCCGAGTTTATGGGCGAACCCGACCCCAAAGATGACTACTACTCCGAGGAATGGATCTTCTCCACGAACCGGGCAGAGACCCCGGGTAGAGAGAACCCACCCGACAAGGGCTTCAGCCGTATCGAACTTCCCAGTGGTGAAGTCGTGTTATTGAAAGCATTGTTGGACGCGTTTCCAGAGGAGGCACTTGGCAGTTCGCATGTCGCCAAATACGGCACAGATCTCGGTGTACTTCTCAAAATTTTTGATGTCGGTGAAGGCGCGCATATCCCGATCCACTGGCACCCGAACCCCGATTTTTCAAAGGAGCATCTGAATTCACCTTTCGGCAAAAATGAGGCATGGATTTTAATCGGCACGCGTCCAGGCGCAAAAGCGTGGATCGGTTGGAAAGAAGCGATAGACAAGGCAGAGTTCCGTCGCCTGATGGAGGCGCAAGATGTCCCAACGCTGCGAAGCCTCATGCACGTCGTTGAACCGAAAGTTGGGGAAGTCTATTTTCTACGCACGCCGATTGTTCACTCGCTTGGGACAGGGCTTTGCGTCCTCGAACCCCAGGAACCTACTGATTGGAACATCCTCGCTGAATGGGAAGGTTTCCCGTTTGAAAGAGAAGATGGACACCTCGGTCTCGGATGGGATCTGGCAGTTGATGCCGCTGAGTTTGATAAATTGGAGCTCGACTATCTGAACAACTATATCCGACGTACACCAGAGCTTGTCCGAGCGGAAGGCGATAACCGCGAGGATCGGATTGTGCCAGAGGAGGCACTGCAATTCTTCGGATGCTCACGTCTGACGGTGAATTCGACGCTGAGTATGCCAGCAGGCGAAGGCTTCTATGCACTTGTGACCTTGGGGGGTGAAGGTGTGCTTCGCGGGGACTTTGAAGATGTCCCGCTCAAACGGGGCAAATCCGTCTTTATTCCGCGGTGCTTGTCGAGTTATGTCATTGTTAGCACTGGCGATACACCGATGGAAATAATTTGTTGCTATCCACCGAGGCTCTAAAAAATTAGGTACGCCCTGTGTGCCGAAGCGTAGTAGTCTGTCAACCTTCAAATGATGGGGAAACCCCGGTTCGTAGTAGTGCGATTTATCGCACGTCAGAACGGGCAATGAATGGTTTCCCTATTACAAACTGCCTCTCAGTTTAGATGTGACAGAACAGTAGTTGTCAGTTGTCAACAGTCAGTTAAAGAGAATTTTTTGCCCCAAAACCTCTTGTGATTGTTAACTGTTAACTGAAGACTGAAAACTATAAAATGTTAGATTTTAAACCCCCTAAACCGAATACAACCGCAATTCAGGTTGCGAAAGCACTTATGCCGCTTGTCAACCGCTTGTGTTTGAAGGGATTGGCGTTGGATGTTGATGCGGAATCTATTGCCCGTCTAAAAATGACAGATGGCTACCCTACCGTGTTAGCTCCGAATCATGCGGCACGTGCCGATCCTGCCGTTACATTCCTCTTGTCCAAAGAACTCTCTCAGCAGTATTACTACCTGACTGCACGGGAGACCTTTGACAAAGGAAGATTCGGCGGTTTACGCAGTTTTCTGTTGCAACGGTTCGGTGCTTATTCAATTGTGCGGGGCACCGCCGACCGAAACGCCTTCCGCACAACGCGGGCACTCCTATCTGAAGACAACGCATCCCTTGTTATCTTCGCGGAAGGGGAAATTTCACGGCAGAATGATACTGTTATGCGCTTTGAGAGGGGGATTGTACAACTCTGTTTCTGGGCGTTGGACGATATGGCGAAGGCGGAAGTCAGCAAACCGCTTTATGTTGTTCCTATCGGGATCAAATACCGTTATCCACAAGACATGTGGGGCGACATTGATGCTGCCCTCACAGAATTAGAGGAGAGCATTCTACCACCTGCCGAACGAAAGTCGGTTGAACGCTATGATCGGTTGCGACGCATCGGTGTGACAATGTTCAGAACGCTTGCAGCCGAATATCAATACAAGGTGGATGAAACCGTACCGCTTGATGTACACATCCAAAGAATGAAAGAGCACATTTTATCCCATGCTGAAAGAATCATGGGGATCGACACTAACGCTGATGTACTCACAAGGGTCCGGGCATTGAAAAACTTGGTCGATGCTGAAGTCTATAGAGACGTTGATCAGATGACCGAATATGAACAGAAGATACATGAGGAGCTGCTCCAGAAATTTCAACAATTCTATCCAGATTTGGAGCGGTTAATTAATTTCATAGCAATTTCGGATGGGTATGTTGCTGAAGAGCAGTCGCCGGAGCGATTTCTTGAAGTGATCATCCGTCTGGAGAGAGAAGTCTTTGGTACGTCAAAAATGCGGGGTCCAAGGGTCGCATCCGTCCGTGTCGGTGAACCCAAAAATCTCCGAGAATATTACGATACCTATAAGGCACAGAAAAGAGAGACAGTGGAGCAGATAACCCTTGAACTTGAGACAGTAGTCCAGGATTTGGTCAGGGGTATATCATAATTCAATAGTTTAAAAATTGGAGAGAAACATGGCAAAAAAATTGTCGATTGGAAGTTGGGCTTACGCGTTTGGGCCCTATGAAGATAACCCGATTCCGTTTGATACCGTCGTCAAGACACTCAGCGAACTTGAATTTGATGGTATTGAAATTGGAGCGTTTAAACCGCATATTGACATTAACGACTATCCCATGAAAAGTGAGCGGGATGCCGTCAGGGGCTTAATCGCCTATTACGGTTTAGAGGTCTCTGGATTGGCGGCAGATTTCTGGTCGCACCCCGGTCCCGCTACAGATGAGGCACAAGAGGACGATAGGTATTACAAACTCTTCAAAGAGAGTCTCCAGCTCGCGTTGGACCTCGGCTCACCGGCTATCCGAGTCGATACAGTGAGCGATCCCGAAGCAGGCGTGGAGGGCGTTGAGCGTGAGGAAGCGTGGGATCGGATCGTTTCCGTCTGGCGGCGCTGCGCGCAAGTCGCTGAAGATCATGGTGTGCTGATGCTCTGGGAATTTGAACCCGGATTTATGTTCAACAAACCCAGCGAGATTATTGAAATGCCGAAGGCAGTCGACCACCCGAATTTCAAGGTGATGTTCGATACCTGCCACGCACAAATGTGTGCCGTTGTCGGTGCCAGGCAGCCCGGAGAACAGGAAACACTCGGTGAGAATGGGGTCATCGACCTTGCACGGCAACTGAAAGGGCAAATCGGTCATTTCCACCTTATCGATTCCGATAATACGCTCCATGACGACGAAACAAGCACACACGCGCCTTTCGGAGATGGTGTCCTCGACTTTGACGCGATTATTCCAGTCATCATGGAAGAGACTGGATACGACGGCGATTGGTTCTCCATCGATCTCTGTTTCTGGCCCAATGCTTGGGATGTCACGGAAGACGCAAAGAAATTCCTAACACCCTATTTGGAAAGGTATTAAGGGTTAGATGCTTAATCTGCGTTCATTGGATCCCCTAATTGACTTGGCGTTTGCGGAAGATATTGGTATTGGCGATATAACGACAGAGGCAACAGTGCCGCCTACGCGGAAGGGTATAGGAACCCTACTTGCCAAGAGTGACGGTATCGTCGCAGGACTACCGGTCGCCGAACGCGTCTTCGCGAAATTGGATGAGACGTTGGGATTTCGAGCCCTTGTCAGTGATGGGGATGCAGTGAAGGCAGGGACCCCGATTGCTGAAGTACAAGGCAGTGCCAAGGCGATTCTGATAGGTGAGCGGACTGCTCTTAATTTCCTACAGCGGCTTTCAGGAATAGCGACGCTCACGGCACAATTTGTGGAAGCCGTTGCCGACTATGATGCCAAAATAGTGGACACTCGGAAGACTGCAGCCGGATGGCGCGCGGTTCAAAAATATGCTGTCCGCGTCGGCGGCGGTTCCAACCACCGCTTTGGTCTCTACGACGGGGTGCTAATCAAGGATAACCATATCGTTGCTGCTGGCGGTGTTCACAATGCCGTGCGGCGGGCACGGGAGATTGTTCCACATACGGCGAAGATAGAAATTGAAATCGAAACCGTTGACCAAGTTGACGAAGCATTGGCAGCAGGCGCGGACATCTTACTCCTTGACAATATGCCGCTTGGCATTATGCGAGGCGTTGTTCAAGAGGTAGGCGATCGGGTGATAACTGAAGCGTCAGGTGGGATTACGCTGGATCGGGTGCAGGCTGTCGCAGCGACAGGGGTGAACCTCATATCTGTTGGAGCACTCACTCACTCGGCGATGCCGATGGATATTAGCCTTACCTTGACACTCGTTGAATCGTAATCGGATAAAAAAGGCATGAATGAGACACTACGTCTGAAAGGAAAATTATGGCAGCTACTACTTATGAGAAAATTGAACCTACGACAACAAAGCTCGGCTGGATTGGCACCGGGGTCATGGGACGCTGGATGTGTCAACATCTAATGGATTTGGGATACGCGATGACGGTCTATAACCGAACGAAATCGAAAGCGGATCCACTTCTGGAGGCAGGCGCAGCGTGGGCAGATTCGCCGGAAGATGTTGCAGCGACTTCCGATATTATCTTCACAATAGTCGGATTTCCACCGGATGTCCGGGAGGTCTATCTCGGCGATAACGGCATCTTGAAGGGTGCGAAGTCTGGAAGTATCATCGTTGATATGACAACAACCGAGCCGTCACTGGCGCAGGAAATTTATGCTGCAGCGCAGGCACAAGATGTTTCGTCGGTGGATGCTCCTGTTTCGGGCGGCGATGTCGGAGCCCGAGAAGCACGCCTCTCGATTATGGTCGGTGGGGATGAGGCTGCTGTGCAAGCTGTAATGCCGCTCTTTGAGGCGATGGGTAAAAATATTGTGCATCAAGGTGGCGCAGGCGCGGGACAGCACACCAAAATGTGTAACCAAATTACGATTTCTGGAACGATGATTGGGGTCTGCGAAGGGTTGATTTACGGCTACAGAGCCGGTTTGGATTTGGAGACGATGTTGTCCTCAATTAGCGGTGGCGCAGCGGCGTGTTGGTCCCTTGATAACTTAGCACCACGGGTGCTGCAACGCAACTTCGATCCCGGTTTCTTCGTGGAGCATTTCATCAAAGATATGAGTATCGCTTTGGACGAGGCACGCAAAATGAATTTAAGTCTACCAGGTTTGGCGTTGGTACATCAACTTTACACGGCAGTACAAGCACAAGGGCACGGTAGATTGGGAACCCAAGCCTTGATGTTGGCATTAGAGCAGATGTCCGGTGTCGAGATAGATTAGTGTTTGGTCCGAATTGTAGGATGGGTTTGTAACCCTGATTGCGATTGGCACAGTAATTAGACCGACTACTGGTGCGGTTTGCTACCGCACCAGCGTCATGTCTGGAGAACCTGCCAAAACGATCCTGTCAGTTATGCCGAAACAGGCTCCAAACGCATCGGCATGATAAGGGTGAGATAGTTGTCCGTGCCAACGGGTTTAATAAGGACAGGATTCAACTCGCCTGAAAATTCAATTGACAAAGACTCAGTTTCGATATGGGCGAACGCCTCTACCAGCAACCGTGCGTCAAAACCGATTCGGACGGTTCCAGTGCTCGACTCAACCGGCAATGTTTCGTGTGCTTCACCTAATTCGGGGGTCTTCGCGGAGACCCGAATCTGTTCTGTATCAATCTCTAAAGAGATGGAAAAGTTTTTTGGGTTTGAGAGCACAGCGACCCGCCGAGTTGCACGGAGGATATGTTCCTTTGAGACGGTTGTCTTGCCTTCGCTGGTTTCAGGGATGATTTTCTGATAACTCGGATATTCGCCGTCGACAAGTCGGGTTGTTAAAGTGGCATCTCCGTCGGTAAAAAGGATTTGATTTTCAAAGACAGAAACATTAACTTCGCCAGATTCCGCAAACGTCCGTTCAATCTCTCGGACGGCTTTAAGTGGGACGATAAATCCCTTGGCTTCGCCGGGAGAGTTAAGGGGTTCGCAGTGTGCAAGGGCGAGGCGTTTGCCATCGGTAGCGACGACTTCGGTTTTCTCGTCAAGGAAATTAAAATAGAGTCCGTTTAGGAAGTATCGGACCTCCTCTGTGGAAGCTGCGAATTCCGTTTTTTGGAGAACGTCGCGCAACGTTTCTCCACCGATAGCGACAGCATTACCTTCAACAGAAGGGAGTTGTGGGAACTCTTCATCGGGCATCCCAATAATTTTGTAAACACCGTCCCCGCAGATGAGCTCAACGCGATCGTTGGCGGTAGTTGCGAGATCTATCGGTTTATCGCTGGGGAGCTCTTTGACGATATCGCCCAATTTTTTCGCAGAAACGGTAATTGCTCCCTCCTCTGTAACCTTGCCTTCGACCTTCATTCTGATACCGATTTCGAGGTCGGTTGCCATACATTCGATACTGTTCCCTTCCGCGTGGATGAGAACATTTGAGAGGATAGGTAAAGTGTTCCGTCCACTCGCAACGCCTTGTAGTACCTGTAGGGCATACAGGAGATCATCTCTTTCAAAAGTTAGTTCCATGCCAATTTCTCCTTATTCTTTGTCTATACGATAGATGCGATTTTCCTTAAAACGTAAGGCACCTCTACAT
>VXZL01000081.1 GCA_009845505.1 Candidatus Poribacteria bacterium
CTATAATACTCTCATCTCTCGGCAGGACCCCGCGAATACGGTTTGGGGTTCGGAGAAGGATATTCAAGGTCGGATCAAAATTAAAGGAATCCCGATTACTAATCGTCGAACCCTCTATAAATTCAAAAGGCTGTAAAACAAGACCTATTTTTCCATCACGTATCAACACATCCCCTGTGAAAACCGGTTGATTGATCGGACCGATGAGTTTCCCTAAGCACGCAATTTCAAAGTCTGTCGGTCCGGTAATCGACGAGAGAACTCGGAAATCGGATGGGATATTGATATCCAGATCCAAATATAAATCCCGTAGGATTGGATAATCTAACGCAACGTCGGCTTCTTTTATTGAAACCCCCGTGAGCCAATCTCTCACAATTTCCCAATTTTGCTGATAGTAGCCACTATCTATGTTCAAACTCCCTGTTAGGTATGGCTGCAGCAATTCGCCATGCAGACGGAATTCGGCAGAATTCAGGTTCGCCCGATACGCTTCTGACTGTTCAAAGACCACATCCGCGACATTAGCAGAAACATCCAGCACCGGCGGCGTTTGCCATATCCGTCTATCTGGCGGTGCGGTAATTGAACCTCGAATCGAAAAATTACCGCCATTCAATACACCATCGAACGCTGTAATGCTCGCCCCTTTTTCAGATAACCGAATTTCACCCACAGCCTCCTTAACATCAATGCCAGTATCTGGAAATTCAAGCCCTACAGCGTCAAAAGACACGCTGCCTATCGCTTGCGGTGCTTCAATCGTGCCTGTCAACTCAACGTGAATATTACCTCCCCCCGTTGCAGAGCCGAGTCCAGGCACCACAAATGGTAGCATGTCAAGGTCTGTTACGATAACATCCAGAATACCGTCCATCGGGGTCTGTTGAAATTCCTGCCAGATCGCTTCTGGTGCCTGTTGAAACCTCGTAATAAAAGGAATGAGCTCCAGTTGATAAGGCATCCTCCATGAGAAAGTCAGCAAATTTTCACCGAAGGTAACTTCAACATACCGTTTTTTTGAAATTTCCCACACCCCATTTTGATACCGAACCCGCCATCGCAGATCAATCGGCACATCGTGCAGATAAAGTTCAGCAGGATCGCTTGTATGTCGCCGGATTGTTATCTTCGGGTTCTCACTTGTTCCATTCAACTGTAAAGTCCCCGACAGCGCACCTGTAACCCTATAAGACAGAGGCCAAGTATCTGTCAATGCCGAGACATCGAAATTCGCCACCCGTAGTGCTACATCAAATTCACCGTTTGTCTGCCAGATGTCCCCAGCATCAATGCGCAATGTTGTTTTACCTGAGATCGTCCGATCATCGCCGAGGAGCCCTTCCGGCTTCCTGTCTTCGTCGCTAAAGGTCTGTTTGATTGAGAACGTATCTTGATTTTCAAGGCTGAACGCCTCGGTTAGCGTAACAGCACCATCACTGATGGCGATAAGGACGGGTTGCGGGTCTTGGAAATCGTAGTGCCGATTGAGTGACTTGAAAGCGAGTCGGACGCTATTAATCGATAAAATTCCATTTGAAACAGCCACAAGATCCACAAGCGAAGGCATCTCTTGAAGCTGCGGAACCGGTAGCGTCTCTCCAACCGCAAAAAACTCGTCAAGAGGAACGCTGAGTTCTCTGAGTGAGACTGTTAGATGGCCTTCAATATCTTCCATTACCTCCACGGGTACAATCTCTCGCACCGTTGAACCGAGCGGAAATAGTTCAAACTGCAGTCCCACTAATCTTATGCCTTTAGGAACCAATCCATCTAATACCAATCGTCCACCTTGAAGTCTACAGGAACCCGACCCCATTTCAAACTCAAAATTCGGGACATCCACCCTATCTTCCTGGGCAGTCAGCCGGACCTTCATGTTTCGGATCGGTTCGTGGAAATTCTTTAAAACAAGTTGCAACGCCTCAAGAGATACATTCCCTACCAGATAAGGGGATTGCGTCGTACCTTGCAGTGCGACATCTATATCAACAGTGCCATCTGTTTGAGAAAAAAGCGTGTTGATACCGGGGAAAAAATCCAACGGTAGTTCACCTCCTCTGATGCGCAGATTGATCGGTGCTTCGAGATGGCGTTCAGAGAGGTCCATCGACACAAACGCCAAATTAAACGGAACAACGCCGCTAAGTATTAGTGTATCAGCACCATCTTTTAGCGAAACATCTTCAATCGTTATCTGATTGTTGCTGTACTGGAGGTTTCCTGTCCAAACCTTTTCATTCAGGGTCCCCTGCCATACGCCTGCGATAGTAGGTGCCTCAAGCGTACCGCCTACGCTGATGTGTACCGATGCACGCATTGTGGGAGACGTAATTTGTAGCGGAATCTCTACGGAGAGAGGCTCCGCTTTCCCGTTAGTAGATACCGACGCTGGATCCGAACGGAATAGGAGTGGCGCGCTATTCACGAGATGGAAATCATAGCCATCAAGAACAAGTTCATTGATTTCACCAATGACGGTTATATCTTTTGGGGCTAAACCCGTCCCGCTAAGTCTGACGTGTCCTGAAGCGACACCATAATCCGCAATTTCCACCTGCGATGCCGATACATCAATAGCGAACTGTATCGCGTCGGTATCTCGGCGTGAGAACTCCGCTGTTCCTTGCGCGCGATAGGTCCCAATACCCATCTGCCCGTTTGCCTCCACTGTTTCGATACGTATAGATTCTGAACCGAAATCGATATCAACACGCAGTTTTTCCAATGTGATAGACGGAACATAAGATGTAAAATTAATCGGACGTTGAACTGCTGTTTCAGCATAGAGTAGTATATGCGGTTTAGCGAGTGTGCCGCCAATCTCCATGGAAACCTCTAACATCCCTGTTATTTCACTATCGGTAACCCCCATCGGCAATGTAGCGAGATCCAGCGCGATGGTGTCAACACGGAGATGCAGTTCGGAATTGTCAACTGTTTCAGGTTGAACGTCAATGGTACCTCCGACGTTTATAGTGTTGCCGAAAAATTTGAAAGCACAACCCTCAAAACGCAGGACTTCGTCTTGATACATAACCTTACCACCCGCATCGCTCATAATGACATCACTGACCTCGGTTTTCAATGTTAACCTTGGAAGTGTCCATTCTAATGCCAACACGGGAAGTGCTGGTGTCCCTGTTATGTCTATAGTATATCCACCCGTGCCATTCTGTGATACCGCATCAGGCAGCCCGAACACTCGAAGAAAGGGTACCAGTGTAAAACCGTCAGCCCCGCCCTGAAAATTCATCGCTTCGGTTTTCGCGTCAAAGGTGCCTGTCAGTTGAATAAAAGGATTTTCGTCTATTAAAGCGGTCCGCGGTTCGCGGTTCCCGGTCACCAGCGCGAGCGTCTCAATCGTCCATTTATCGTCTTTGAGGTGTAAGCGAATCGGTTCTGCGTTTGTGAACGGCATCCTGCGTCCTGCCGAGTTCTCGTAATGGAGTTGACTCGCGGCAATGTGAATGCCAACATCGTAAGGATACACCCTCTTTTCTTGGGATTCAGTAGATGCGGGTGCAGGTGCCAAGTCGGCGATCGTCCCGTTTATCGAAACCCGGCCATCAGCCGTTCCCGTAACTGCCGCAAGCGTTGGATGCAAGATACGCAGAAATGGGGCGACATCGATCCCGCTGCCCTCTACCAAAAAAAGGTACGGATTACCCTCGGCCATACTCACAGTCCCTCTAATCCGACTCGTCCCATCAAAACCGTGTCCCTGAAAATCGTAAATATCGTCTTCGCCAGTGGTCTTTTTTCGCGCCACAAGTTTACCGAACAGATACGCATCGCCGAGGAGATGCTTAACACCGCGTCCGGTGTCTAAATAGGTTATATCCGAGCAGTCCAATTCAACCCGAAAATCAGCATCCTCTGACTTCCTGAGTATCCCGATGAACCGAACATCGAACTCGCCTTCAAAAGGAAAATCGGCTATATTTGCGGCTTTAGCAATCTCTTCAAAGCGAACAGGCGCGTCGCTTTCCACTAAGAGATCAAGATCTGCGTTAGAAGCCACGGCAACGTTCATCGTAAGCCGCTGCCCACGCGTGGTTATCTTAAAATCGGAAATACTGATGTTGTAATCCTCAATTCTCAGGGGAAGCGTCAGCGGATCCAAATGGACTCCCCACGCCACACCATCAATGACGCTAAAGTCTGCTCGACCATCCAGATTGACGAGTGTCCCATCTAATTTGAGTTCGCCTCTGAGTTCACCCTCTACAGGATATTCCGCACCCAATAACAACTTTGGATAGTGTTGAACGTAGACAGGATCTGCGAGGATACTGAACGCTGCTGGAAACTCGCCGCTAACGTCCACAGTCCCGTTAATCGTGGCACGACTTTCATATTCGCGGTCGGCGATCGGCGATCGGCTATCAGTCATTGCGGACTCCAAAACCGCTGTGTCTGCCCTAAAGTCCTCTTGCTGACTGCTGATTACTGACTGCTGACTGCTACCCCTTAGCAATCCATCTTCAATAAATACCCGACCCTCTTGATACCGATAATTTCCCGTTAGAACGCCGAGCGGGATGTCGTTGAAGGTTGCGTCCGGCACTTCCAAAACCCCTTTGAGTATACCATCCGATGACAAGGTCGCAGACGATGTTCCCATACCTCCGATATCCGCAGTGTTGGCAATCTTTGTCAATGTGTCAAAATTGATACCCGTTGCCTGAATGTCCAAAATGTCCGGCTGCTCCAACGGAAAAGAGCCTGTAACGTCAATCGCGGCACCATCAAAACTGCCATGCACCTTCAATTCCCCGGCTGCAATCGTGCAATTGAACCTTGAATCTTCAATTCCAACTTCATTGAGCGTCGTTTCGGTCAACGCTATTTCACCGGCGAGCTTGAGATTTGAGAGGTTAGTACTGGTTCCACTGAATTTTGCTGTGCTTGAGAGGTGTCCCACGCTGTCTGAGAGGTATTCGGGAAGTTGAACAAACATTGACAAAAGTGGGATGAGTTGGACTTCTGTGGCATGCCATTGTCCAGTGTAATTAAATGGAGAGGTTGTTAACTGTTGGTATTGCTTCAGGAGTGTGCCTTCTGGCGCGGTTTCTAATGCGATGCTTCCATCACCAGCTAAGGTGCCATCGGCAATTTGTGTGCTGAGGGTTGTCAATGTTAGCGTTGGGATGGGGGCGTGTTTAACATGCCCTTCAACCGCTAATTCTGCCAATGCTATTTTTCCACCACTATCTGCTTGGACCATAGAAAACGTCGGCATACTCACAGAAAACGCCTTAATATCTAAAGCGGAGTCTGTGCCTTCGGCTTCCAATTTCGCTTTTAGTAGACCTTCAATTTCTATATCTTTCCCAAGAAATTGCTGGACATCCGAGACATCCAATCCGAGATTGAGAACCGCATCCCAGGCAAAGCCCACATGGTCTTCGCTCTGCGCGGTGCCGCTCTCTCCCTGCCTAAATCCACCTTTGACTCTCAGTTCCGAATCGCCAAACGTGAAATAAAAGTCCTCTAACCGACTGCCATCCGCCAATAGCACAAAGTCGGCATCAAAGTTATTAATCGCTTTCTCAGCACCGTTGAAGGTTAGACTTCCCTTCCCAATCCGCAATTCTCCATCATGGTCCCACGTGTTAAGCTCCCCATTTATCCGAATAGAAATGTCGTTGATTGCTACATGGATATCTTGCTGTGTATCAAGGTAAGTAATTTTGCCACGATTCAGTCTAATCGAACCAGCGGCAAAATCAAAAGTCGCGGTTCGCGGTTCGCGGTTCGCGGTTCGCGGTTCAAGAATATGTGTAAGATTGAGACTACCGTCGAAATCCCGCACGACGTGAATCTGTGGTTCAAATACCTCCAGATTCTTCACCTCAAATCTGCGGCTTAGGAGCCCGAGCAAATTGTATTTGAGAACAACTTTCCTTGTGGCGACTACTGTTGGGGTTGGTTCTCCCCTCTTTGAAATTGAAACACTACCAATTGTAACGCTCCCTAAAATATTCCCCTTTATCTCACCAATGTCCACAGTATAGTCGTTTGTTATCCGATTTCTGAGTTCGACCTCAAGCCTCCCTTCTACCCACTCCAAGAAGGTGCCTGAACGGATAAAGAAAAATGCACCGCAGATAAATGCTATGCTCAGGAAAACGAACATTTTGATAAGGGTGGCAGGTCTCCAAAACCGCCTAATCTTGCTATCGGCTTTTTCCATTTTTCAGTTCCCAGTTACGCAAGTGTCACAAAACTCATCACTTTGGGGTAACAAGTTTGCCTATAATTGGCGTATGCCAAGAAGGGGTAATTGTTACAGAAACACTCTTAACCAACAACTATTAACTATCAAACATTAACCAACCATTTCAAATGCAGCGTCTACAATCTCTGCTGTTGTCTGATTGGGTACGAGCGCATCCGCTAGAGCATTCAGATAAACCCTGAACCAAAGCAAATACTCAATATTCGCGATGTCCTTGTGAATCGGTGAATAGGTGAGTCCCATCAGGGTTGCGTTGAGTTTCTGGTTAACAAAAGCACTCAGGTTGTCTATCGTCTCAATATGCACCCATTTATCAGACACAACGCCACCCTTTTTGACGTGTGCTTTCCCCGCTTCAAACTGAGGCTTGAGGAGGGCGATAATATCAAGCGGTTCGCGGTTCGCGGTTCGCGGTTCGCGGTTTTGCTGTGTTAAAAGATTAACGATGCTCGGTAGCACTGTCCGCAAAGAAATGAAGGACACATCAATTACAGCAACAGAAATTTTTTTAACGGAAGATTGGAAGATTGGAAGATTGGAAGATTGGGGGACACCCTTCCTTCCCTGCTTCCTATCTTCCATTCCCTGCTGTTCTTCGCGGTTCGCGGTTCGCGGTTCACGGTTTTCTAAATGTGACACCGTTAGATGCCGGATGTTCGTTTTCTCAATGGGTAGGACCTGTGGATGGGTGCGCAACTTCCAAGCGAGCTGCCCGTAACCGACATCAACAGCATAGACAAACTTGGCACCGTGTTGGAGAAGACAATCCGTGAAACCGCCCGTTGATGCACCAACATCAAGCGCAACCCGATCCCGCACGTCCACGCCAAAAATAGATAACGCCTTTTCCAGTTTGAAACCGCCGCGACTTACGTACTTCTGCTGCGCCTGCACAACGACTTTCGCATCAGCAGGAACCTGTTGCCCCGGCTTAATCATGGAGTCGCCATTGACAGTCACCGCACCAGCAAGAATGAGACGTTTCGCCTGCTCCCGACTCTCCGCAAGTTGATGTGCTACTAAGAAGGTATCTATCCGTTGCATATTAACCAGCCATCATCTTCGCAGCGCGGGCGATTCCGTTCGCATCACACTGACACAACGCATAAAGATGTTGGACATCACCGTGCTCAATAAATTCATCTGGGATGCCGAGGTTCGTGACTTGCACGTTCGTAACATCGGCTGCAGCAAGTGCTTCCAAGACAGCACTACCAAAACCACCCATCACCACACCATCTTCAACTGTAATCACCTTGCCGATACTTTCTGCAAGCGGAACTATCGTCTCAGTGTCCAGCGGTTTCACAAATCGAGCATTAATAACCGTTGCCGAGATGCCCGAATCCGCCAAAGTTTGCGCCGCTTCCAATGCAGGATAGACGCGGTTGCCAATAGCGATGACCAACACGTCCTCGCCTTCCCGGATAATCTCGCTCTTACCAATCGGGAGTGGCTGGAGTTCCAATGCCATCTTTACACCGACACCCGTCCCACGTGGATAGCGAAACGCAATCGGACCACCTTCATAAACAAGCGACGTTTTCACCATCGACTGCAACTCGTCTTCATCTTTCGGTGCCATCACCACCATATTCGGAAGAGAACGGAGATACGCCAGATCGAAAACGCCGTGGTGCGTCGGACCGTCTGCACCGACAAGTCCGGCTCTGTCCAACGCAAAAATGACGGGAAGGTTTTGGATACACACATCGTGTAAAACTTGGTCATAACTCCGTTGGAGGAATGTCGAATAGATGGCAGCAACCGGACGCATTCCCTGCGCAGCGAGCCCCCCAGCAAACGTAACCGCACACTGCTCCGCTAATCCGATATCGAAACACCGACTCGGAAACACTTCAGCGAACTTATCAAGTCCGGTTCCACCCGGCATCGCTGCCGTTACACCCACGATACGAGTATCACGTTTCGCTAACTCAATCAGCGTTTGGCTGAATACCTCTGTATAGGAAGGCGTCGCAGGTTTTGGCTTGGTCGTTTTCCCTGTTTCAAGGTTGAAAGGACCACTGACACTATAGAAACCGACCGGATCCGCCTCCGCTGGCGCATAACCCCGTCCCTTTTCCGTCACAACATGCAGCAGAATTGGACCGGTTAGGTTACGGATCCCTGTCAATACGGGTATCAGTGCCTCCAAATCGTTGCCATCAAGCGGACCGAAGTAGCGGAACCCAAACTCCTCAAAAAGCGTCCCTAACTTCAGCGATGCCTCGATTTTACGGGCTATCTGCTTGGCATCCTCCGAAATCAGGTTCATGAACTCTTTCGCTCTTGAGCGAAGAAAATTGTATTGTGGTGAACTTGTGACCTTATGAAAATGTTTTGAGAACGCACCGACAGTCGCGGAAATCGACATGTTATTGTCGTTGAGGATCACAAGCATATCGTTTCTGAAGTCGCCAGCGGCGTTGAGGGCTTCAAACGCCATCCCACCTGTTAATCCACCGTCGCCGATGATAGCAACGACTTTGTAAGTTTCATTGATAAGATCGCGTGCTGTCGCAATCCCTAACGCAGCAGCGATAGAGGTGCTCGAATGTCCGGCACCAAAAACGTCGTACTCACTCTCGGCTCTGCTGAGAAATCCGCTAATCCCACCACTTTGGCGGATCGTTGGAAACGCTTCTCTTCTACCCGTAAGCAGTTTATGTGGATAGGCTTGATGCCCAATATCCCAAATTAGTTTATCGCGCGGTGTATCGTAGATGGTATGCAGTGCTATTGCTAACTCAATCGTGCCGAAGTTCGGAGCGAAGTGACCCGGATGTTCAGAAAGCACTTCCAGTAGGTAAGCACGCATCTCCTCAGCAAGCGTTTTAAGTTCATCAATTTCAAGTGTTTTGAGATCCGCGGGGCTGTTGATTTTTTCTAAAAACATATTTATGAATTCCTGTTTTTTCGCTATTTGCGGTTTGCGGTTTGCGGTTCATCTGTTTCAAGGAGGTTCGTTACCCGCTGCTCCGCAGTTTCGAGCATCTCCCTGCAAGATACGACCAAGCCGATACCTTCTTCAAAAAGTTTCAGGGAACTCTCAAGAGGCAAGTCGCTACCTTCCTCCAATTTTTCAACAATTTGTGATAATTTAGTGAGTTTTTCTTCAAAAGTCATGCCTTACCTCAATTTGTGATGAATTATATAGTGCCTTCCAAAAATAAATAGATATTTCAATACCATCTTGGAACCGTCAAGAACAGCAAGATTGTTACAGAGAAACCTCTTAACTTATAACTTATAAC
>VXZL01000335.1 GCA_009845505.1 Candidatus Poribacteria bacterium
ATTACAGATATCCATATGGATTTTTTCACATAAATGTTTAGTGCTGAAGATATCAAAGAATAGGTTAAAAAAGCAGGACACTAATGGAGGAAATATGAGTAAGGAAAGCAAGTGCCCGATGATGAGCCACGCTCACGCACAGGGCAGCATAGCGAACCAACGCTGGTGGCCGAATCAGTTGAACCTGAAGGTGCTTCACCAGAACCCGCCTGAGTCCGATCCGATGGGCAAGGATTTCAACTACGCCGAGGCGTTCAATACACTCGACTTGGCGGAACTGAAACAGGACATTGAGCAGGTAATGACGACATCGCAGGAGTGGTGGCCCGCCGATTACGGACACTATGGTCCCCTCTTCATTCGGATGGCGTGGCACAGTGCAGGCACGTACCGCATCCACGATGGACGTGGCGGCGCAGCCTCCGGCACGATGCGTTTCGCGCCTCTCAACAGTTGGCCCGACAACGCCAGCCTCGACAAAGCACGCCGACTGCTCTGGCCCATCAAGCAGAAGTATGGTCGGAAGCTCTCATGGGCAGACTTGATGATCTTCACGGGCAACTGTGCTTTAGAGTCGATGGGTCTCAAGACCTTCGGGTTTGCTGGCGGACGAGAGGATGTCTGGGCACCTGAAGAGGACATCTATTGGGGATCTGAGACCACGTGGCTCGGTGACGAACGCTATACCGGCGATAGGGATCTGGAGAAACCGCTCGGTGCCGTTCAGATGGGGCTCATCTATGTCAATCCACAGGGACCCAACGGGAACCCGGATCCGGTCGCTGCAGCGATAGACATTAGAGAAACGTTCCGGCGCATGGCGATGAACGACGAGGAGACGGTCGCGCTCATCGCTGGCGGACACACGTTTGGTAAGACGCACGGTGCTGCGGATGCGGACGAGTACGTCGGTCCCGAACCCGAAGGCGCGAGCCTTGAGGAGCAAGGACTCGGCTGGAAAAATACCTTTGGCAGCGGCAAGGGTGTCCACACAATCACCAGTGGGTTGGAAGGTGCCTGGACGGCTACGCCGACCCGGTGGGATAACAGTTTCTTTGAGAACCTGTTCAACTACGACTGGGAACTGGAGAAAGGTTCCGGTGGCGCGTGGCAGTGGACTCCCAAGGATGAATCTGCACAGGACACCGTGCCGGACGCGCACGATCCCTCGAAGAAGCACGCACCGATGATGCTCACGACCGACCTCTCTTTGAAGGCGGATCCGATCTATGCGGAGATTTCCAAACGCTTCTACGAGAACCCGGCGGAATTCGCAGATGCCTTTGCGAAGGCGTGGTATAAACTCACCCACCGCGACATGGGACCTCGCACACGATATATCGGTGCCTTGGTGCCAGAGGAACAGCAGTTGTGGCAAGACCCTGTGCCTGATGTTGATCATGAATTGATTGGAGAACAAGACATCGCTGCCCTCAAGAGCAAGTGTCTCGAATCAGGACTCTCCATTTCCCAACTCGTCTCGACTGCTTGGGCATCTGCGGCGACGTTCCGCGGTACCGACAAGCGCGGGGGTGCTAACGGGGCACGCATTCGCCTCGCACCGCAGAAGGATTGGGAAGTCAACAAGCCGTCCGAACTGCAGGAGGTCCTTCAATCTTTGGAGGCGATTCAAAGCGAATTTAACGGATCGCAGTCCGACGGGAAGAAGGTCTCGCTCGCTGACCTGATCGTTCTGGCGGGGTGCGCAGCGGTCGAGTCGGCTGCGAAGAACGCTGGCATTGACGTAGCGGTTCCCTTTGCACCGGGACGCACGGACGCGTTGCAGGAACAAACTGACGAGGAATCGTTTGCGGTGCTTGAACCGACAGCCGACGGATTTCGCAACTACCTCGCGAACGGACACGAGAGAACAGCCGAAGAGCTGCTGGTGGATCGGGCACAAATGCTGACACTCACCGCACCTGAGATGACGGTCCTCGTTGGTGGTTTGCGTGTCTTGGATACAAACGTTTGTCAGTCCGGATTCGGCATCCTCACCGAGCGTCCCGAATTCTTGACGACTGATTTCTTCGTGAATCTACTGGATATGAACACCGAGTGGTCGGCATCCGCTACATCTGAGAATATCTTTGAGGGACGCGATGGCTCGACGGGTGAAATCAAGTGGATGGGCACCCGCGTCGATCTCGTCTTTGGCTCAAACTCCCAACTCCGAGCTATTGCGGAAGTTTACGCCTGTGATGACGCACAAGAGGCGTTTGTACGGGACTTCGTGGCTGCATGGAACAAGGTCATGAATCTTGACCGCTTCGATCTCGACTAATCTCGGCGAGATAGAAGTTGGGGCAGTGGACGCGTGGAATTCTCACGCGCCCACGCCCACTGCCACCCCTCCAAAATGGTAGGTGCGGTTTCCTAACCGCACCGGTCTTCCCTAATCATCCGTGTCAGTCCACCAATTGAACATAGGACTGTCCTTGTAGGAGCGAGTTTTACTCGCGAACCGCTCTTGACTTTTTTCTCAAATCTGTTATCATCTCCCTATGAAGAACGATAAAAAGACAATCTTCGGTTGGTGCATGTACGACTGGGCGAATTCAGCCTATATCACCACTGTGATCGCCGCTATATTGCCGAATTACTTTGCGAAAGCCATTGTAGGCGAAGCCGGTGTTGATATCCTTGGTATGAATATGACTGCTACAACATTATGGGGATATATGTTGGGAACAGCGGCGTTCTGCGTCTTCCTCTTTGCACCCGTACTTGGGGCGATTGCCGATTTTTCCTCAGCAAAAAAGAGATTTCTTATAGGCTTTGCGTATATGGGGAGTCTCTTCGCAACGCTGCTCTATTTTTCCAAGTCTGGCGATGTAGGATTGACTGTTGTGTTATTTCTTGGTTCTCAAATCTGCTTTGTCGGCGGTAATGTTTTCTACGACGCATTTTTACCGCAGATCGCCTCTGAAGACAAAATGGATTCCGTCTCTGCCAGAGGGTATGCTTTCGGGTACGTCGGCGGATCGCTCCAGTTTGCCATTGCACTCGCGCTGGTCGCTATGCAAAAGACCCCAGAGGACCAGGCGATGGCAGCGCGTATCGGGATGGCGATGACAGGCGCGTGGTGGGCAGGCTGGACGTTATTGACGATGAAATACCTAAAAGAGGAGAAAACCCCGTATCAACTCCCAGAAGCCTACCGCAACCGACCGAAAACTCTCGCATACCTCTCCCTCGGCATCAGTCGAACGATTTTAACGGCGAAAAAGGTCGGACGCTTTAAACACCTCACCCTTTTCCTCGTCGCCTATATGATTTACAACGACGGCATCCACACTGTCACGAGCATGGCGACGATCTACGGCACTGAGGAGTTAGGACTTTCGACAACTGCATTGATGGTAACGCTCCTGTTGGTCCAAGTCGTTGCAATCGGTGGCGCGCTGATATTCAGTCGATTGGCGGGCCGTATCGGCGCGAAACGGTCGGTGATGTTTGCATTAGTCCTATGGAGCGGGGTTGTCACCTACGGATATTTTATCCACACCGCAACAGAATTCTTCGTTTTGGGGATGATTGTTGGGATCGTCCTTGGTGGAACGCAGGCACTGAGCCGTTCCTTGTATGGTGCGATGATTCCAGAAAACGCAAGTGCGGAGTTTTACGGGTTCTATTCCGTTTTTAGCAAGTTCTCATCTATTTGGGGTCCCGTAACTTTCGGCGTTATCAAACAGATTACCGGCAGTGCCCGCCTCTCGATTATTTCGTTGATGGTTTTCTTTATCGTTGGGTTGATTCTGTTAGGATTTGTGGATGAGGAAAAAGCGAAAGCGGATAAACTCGCGTTCCAATTTAGCGATACTTAAAATAAGTAGGCGAGGTTTCCCAACCTCGCCATAAAAAATCCATGAAATTTGTGTAATCTGCGATTCAAACAATTAACGTCTCTACCAATCGCTAACTGCTAATTGCCAACTGCTAATTGCCAACCGCTAATTCGCCAACTCAAAAATAATCGGAATTTCAAGCCGTAAACTGAATCCTTCTTGTCCGTCAGGGAACGGTGGATACGGCACGGCATTTCGGACAGCGGCGAGCGCAGCGTTGTCGAGTGCTTTTGATCCGGACGAAATAGTGACTTCGGGATTCCGAACCGTTCCATCTTTGAATAGTGTAAACCGGATGGTTGCAGCGGCACCGGCATCCAAACTTCGGACGCGTGGCGGGAAACGTTGCACCTGTTTAATCCGGTCTCGGACGGCTTTTAGGAACTCGTTAAACGACTGTTTCGCATCTCCCAAGTTCATGGAAGCGAGCTCAAGATTTCCGGGGTCATTGAATTCGGTCTGCGCGAGGTTCGTTCCCATATCCAGCCTTGAAACTAAACTCGTGTTCTCAAACTTCGGTGCCTCAAACTTCGGCATCGTTGTAACAACAGCTGCCTGCCGAGTTCCCGAGAACAGGTTCCGACCGATCCCCACTGTACTAGGTGCCATCACCGGACGTGTAGGAACGTCGTTCGCGAGTAGTGTAAATCGGGCATTGCCTACTGGAATTTTAGCACTCGTCTTGACAACTTGCCCCTTAGGGGCGCGGACTTGAGAGAACTTCGGTTTTGTGGGTTTCCGTTTGGCACGCGGCGGTGTTCGGCGTTTCGTCTGTGGTTTTGACGCTTCTAATACCACACTCTCCACTTTATCCTTGTTCATATCTAACACCGTCTTCTGCACAAAATAGACCGCTCCGGCGATAATCCCAATTACATGCAGCCCAATTGCGAAGGTACCCGCAATCCGCATTGCTTTCTTTTTCCGCGTTTGCACGGCTTCTCGGTTCTGCCGTTGAACGTCGGCAATCGTCATCATATTCTTTTTCTCCCGTTCCTTTCAGCTCAGTAATTAGTCTTCGTAACTCAGTAACTTATATCTGCCGTTTTTAACAACGACCGAGCCGAGTACTTCCAGCTCCTGTTTCTCCCCAGCGGCGTTCTGTAACGTCAAAACCGTCCCACGCAAAAGATGGAAGCCATCATAGTTTTCCTGCGGTTGATCGAAGCGGATACTCACGAACTGTAGGTGCTGCCCGCCGTAGCGATTCATCCACTTTCTCATACCGATGTTACATTTCGTATTCAGATTCGACCACGCAAATTCACCTGGAAAATTGCTCGGCGGACGACTCGCTGGGAATACCGGCCAAATCCACGCAAGATATTCTTGGCGTTGGACCCGTAGGCGGTTCAACTGTTCAATGTCTTTTCGATTTAATGCGTCAACGACCGCCAGACCGAGTTGGTCCGGCGAGTCGAGACTCTCTTTCCATACCGACGTCTCACATCCAACCCAGCTGCTCCAAACGAAAAGCAGGATTAGAAAGATGTGAGATAGAAAAAAAATAGTGCGTTTCCTAATTCTGTGCACTCGTTGTCCATCCGGTTGTCCAGTTGTTGGACGGGCTCACGCCCCCGATGAAGTTAACGTTTTCAAAGAAACCATCAGCGGGTGGGGCTGCGGGAGAAACCGCGACGGCACCCGCACCGGGTGTGAAATTGGGAGCACTCTTATTGAAGGGTGCTGCCAAGTTCGGATCCGTCTCTTCGTTGTAGTTGGCGGCTGCGAAAGCGGCTTCATCAAAACCGTCGTTGTCTTTTTCGTCGCCGAAATTGCCTTTGCCGTTCTCAAAGAAGATACTGTTTTTGACAACCAGTTTCCCACTATTTGCTTGGGCATGCGTCGCTGCGTTGTTGATATCAAGACCGACTTTATTGAATCCAGTAACAATGAAATTTGCGAATGTGCCAGCGGCACCTTCACGAATCAGCATACCGTTATCGCTTTCAGGGCCTGATGGGTCCCCGACGAGCGTGGCGTTGTAGATCGTCGCAGCGGAACGCGGTGTCGCTTCGTTATCTTTACTGCTGTTATCAACTTCAAAACCGTTATCGGCATCATCACCATACTGCTGTACCACGAGGAACTGCGCTTTACCCGTCCAACCGTCTGTCCAGTCGAAGGAGTCATCGCGCGCCCCTGTAACAATGACGTATTTAAGGTTGACAGTGCCGCCGAACATTTCAACGCCGTCGTCTTGGTTCATGTGGACTTGGACGTTCTCAACGATTGTACCCGATCCAACGCCTTGGAAGGCGATGCCGTTTAGTTCGTTATCAGGGCTAAACTCAATACCTGCATACTCAACACGGACGTAACGCAGCACACCGCTGCTATCCGCAGGGTTATTTCCGCCGAACGCACCCGTGTCCCCTTCACCGAACGTTACACCTTGGTTCGTCGGGGCGTTCCCATTGACAATCAAACCGCCCCACTGCCCACGCGCCCGGCTGCCGATAGCCGCATCACTGGACATAACAATCGGGGCATCCGCTGTACCCTGTGCCATAATTTTTGAACCTTGGGCGATGATGAGTGTGCCATTGGTCGCTTGCTCACCAAAAATTTGAACACCCGGCTCAATGGTTAACGTCGCACCGCCTTCAACAAACACAGCACCCCGTAGGAGGTAATCGTAAGCCGATGTGAGCGTTTTATCCGCATTTAGTCTACCTTCCAGTATCACCACTTGTCGTCCATCGACCTCAATAATAGTTTCTTCAGGGACTAATGCTGCTTCGGTATTTTCAGTATTTTCTTCATCGCTACCACAACCGACGAACCCCAACGCCAATCCGACGGCGAAAATGGCTATTACCTGAAAAAGATAGTTTTGATATAGACCCTTCGTCCCTGTGGATGCGGGGGTCGACCCAATATTTAACATTAGCTAACCAAGCTCCTTTTTTGTTTTTTTATCCCTAACTGATTGAATAGTCAGGCACCGATTACAAATCGTAACTTACCCCAAACGAGAACGCTCTGCCCAATTTATACTGAACATAAGTTTCTTCACCTTGCCTAAAAAAGACATAGGGATCGAGTAAGTTTTTCGCCGAAAAACTAACCTTGAAGTAATCAGCAACGACCCGACTGAAACTCACGTCCAGTTGACCGCGCGGTTGTTCGTAGACATCCGGGACACCGTGGTTCCCCACTTCAGAGAGCCTACGTCCAAAGATGTTATACGCAATCGCGCTTTAAATACCCCAGTTCGGGGCTTCATAACCGATAGACACGTTGACAATGTAAGGACACTGACCCTGTAGTGGACGCTCAGAGGAGGTTTGAATACCGACATCTGGGAGTACCACCTGCGAGGAGATTAACGCTGCGTTTGTGTTAATCGAGAAGTTGCTCAGTGCTGGTGTAATCACGCCCAAATTCTGACGGGCTTCTAACTCCAGACCGTAATTGTTCGCGGCATCAGCATTTTCATAAGTAATCCGAACTTCTGCCTGGGGTTGCACAATCTGCTCAATCGGTTTCTGGAAGCGTTTATAGAAGGCACTGACCGCTAAAACACCACCTATCTGTGGGAAAGCCTCCCAGCGGAAATCGTAGTTATCGATCTGCGTCCGCTCGAGTTCTGGGTTACCGAGGATTGTTCTACCACCGACGAAATCTGTAAATTCAAACGGAGCCAGTTCTCGGAAATCCGGACGTGTGATCGTCCGAGATGCCGCGAGACGCAAGTTCATCCGTTCTGTTAAGCGATACGTTAAGTTCGCACCCGGCAATAAGTCGAGCGTTTCCAAAACCGCTACAATCGGTTGTGCTGAGGCGGAGAACGGGTCGTAGGTCGTGACCTTTTGCGCTGAAGACTCCAAGCGTGTTCCCATCATGAACTGCCATTTCGCGCGAATCGGCATATCAAGCATCAGGTAGCCTGCGTAGATAGCGTGATCTGCGAGGTAGTTATCAGTCGCACGCGTTGATTCTCGTAATTCAAAGACGCGAGGGGCAATGTTTTGGGTTTGGAAAAGGACTTCCGGTTGTGCAGATAGATCGACGGTCGTGTCTACTTGGTCAGAAGGCAGGAACCTGAAGCGACGTGCATCAAACGTACGGGATCTGTCCCGGAGGAGTCCACCAAATTTGAAGAGCCCTTCAGCACCGATCGGAATCTTCCAATCAGCACGGGCGTTGTATTCGTCGTCTTCAAGGTCGAAGAAGAATCTGCTACCGCTGTGTGTAACGTCGCGGAAGGTGTAGGTGCCGTCGCCGCGATCTTCGTAGATATTTTCGCGGGTATCCGGTTCATCTCGCGAGGCGCGGGAATATGTAAGCCGCCACTCTATAGAGACATCCGGCTGCTCTGGACCCGCCTCCAGTTCAGGTTCACCGAAATTGAAGTCGTGTGTACCCGCGAGTTGCCCTGAGAAGAGTTGACGTTCAACATAGCGCAGACGCGTGCTCCGCATATCCGTATTTCTGTCAGCGTTGAAGCCTTCCCACGTCCGCGTCTCATCTTCAGCGGTATGTGTGAAAAGCGTCCGGACGCTGACTTGATGTTGCGGGGAGAACCGTAGACTTCCGTTCAACACACTCCCCCAGTCTACTTCATTGCCACTCCGTTCAACCTTATAGGAAGTCACGGGTGAAAGCGTCTCGTTGATACCGATACGGAAGGCGTTGCGCACCTGTGTGCCGTAACTATGGCTATTCCCGTAAGAGATAACCCCTAAATAGCCGAACTCTTTACCCAAAAGGGTATTACTATTGCCGAGACTGAATTTGTAACCTTGGTTAACTGGGATGGATTGTCGTTCCGGGGACCAGACGTTGTCAAACGATTGTCCGAACTCTTGAATCTGTTCGGCGGTGAATCCTAACGGCGTAAAACGACCGCGTTCCCGGATGGGTAAACCCGCCGCACGCGTTTCGACGATAGACGGCAGCGCTCGCGAACCGTCGTCGAACCCGAGAAAATCGAGACCACCGCCCGGGTACGTTAAACCGTCTTCGCCTGTCGCTTGTGTGTTAAAACCGCTCGACATTGATAGCGACATCATCAGTTCTTCGGGAAAATCTTTGGTGAAAACTTGAACCGAGCCGCCCGCGAAACCGCCAGGCTGATCGGGTGAGAAGGTTTTCACCGTCTGTAAACTCGCCAGAAGGCTTGCCGGGAATATATCCATCGGCACGACCCGTCGGTTCGGTTCAGGACTCGGAATCTCGACATTGTTAAGGAGCGTATTGCTGTAACGTTCTCCCAAGCCGCGGACAAATACATAACGACCGCCGACAATACTAACACCTGTTACCCGTTTTATCGCCTCACCCGCAGAAGACGCTGGCAGGCGGCTAATTTCTTCTGTACTAATGCTATCCTCAATTCGCGATCTACGCATCCGTTGTTCAAGGAGGCCGCGCTCACTCGCCTGGCTTAACTGGACGGGCATCTTAATCGCGTCAAGTTTGACCACTTGCGGCACCAGTAATATTTGCACGGGCTGTGGTGCTTCTGCCACGTTGACCTGAAAATCCGATATTACATAACTATTGTAAAACGGCGCGGTTGCCTGAATTCTGTGGGTACCACTTGGCAATTCAAATGAAAATGTACCTGCTTCATCGGTTGTTACCAGAATCTGTGTATCTATAACCCGAACGGTTACGCCAGCCAGCGGCTCTTGGGTT
>VXZL01000396.1 GCA_009845505.1 Candidatus Poribacteria bacterium
GTCGATGCATTAAGTATAACACAGCCGCTGCTATTTTTGAACTTAATTTAAAACCTTTGATTTCCCGAACATATTCTGATATAATACACTCAAAAAAGGACAAGACCTAATGAAAATACTGGTTATTGGGCAAGGCGGACGTGAACACACACTCGTCTGGAAACTTGCCCAGAGTTCGCTCGTTGAAAAAATCTATTGCGCCCCCGGCAATGCCGGCATCTCACAAATCGCAGAATCTATCCCTATGCCGGACCAGTTTACTGACTTGGCAGACTGGGCGGAATCCGAAAATATCGGATTAACTGTGGTCGGTCCCGAAGCACCATTGGCTGAAGGGATCGTTGATACATTCCATGAGCGCGGACTCAAAGCGTTTGGACCCGATAAACGTGCTGCTCGTCTTGAAGCAAGCAAAGATTTCGCCAAGCAGCTGATGGTGAAAAACAATATACCAACCGCAGCGCACCGCACATTCGTGGATGCTGAGGAGGCGATGGCGTATATTGAGGATCAAAATACACCTGTTTTTGTTAAGGCAGATGGACTTGCCGCTGGCAAAGGCGTTATCCCCGGACGTACCTTCAAACAGGCGGCGCAAGCTGTCACAACTATTTTAATAGACAAAGCATTTGGCGAAGCAGGCGATAGCGTCGTAATTGAGGAAGAATTAATCGGCGAAGAAGCCTCGTTTACCGTTCTCACTGATGGCACACACTGTCTGCCTTTTGTCTCTTCGCAAGACCATAAAATGTCGCACGACGGGGATACGGGTAAAAATACCGGCGGAATGGGTGCTTATTCGCCTGCTCCTGTTATCACACCTGAACTGCACGACGATGTGATGCAGCACATCGTCTACCCGACTATCAACGGTATGGCGGCTATCGGAAGACCCTTCAGAGGTGTGCTATACGTCGGTTTGATGATTACGGATGCCGGTCCGAAGGTGGTGGAATTCAACTGTCGTTTTGGAGACCCGGAGGCACAAGTGCTTTTACCGCGTCTCAAGAGCGATTTGGTGCCTTTGTTGATGGCGTGTATTGATGGAACGCTCGCACAGCACACTAACGTGCAATGGCATGACGAAGCCGCCGCTTGTGTCGTCATGGCTTCGGGTGGGTATCCTGACCCTTACCAAACGGGCAAAATTATTACAGGCTTGGAAGATGCTGCAACGCTTGAAGGTGTGAACGTTTTTCACGCTGGCACGAAACACGACGGTGAAAACATCGTCACGGATGGCGGTAGGGTGTTAGGTGTTACGGCTACTGCTGATCGGTTACACGATGCGATTCAACGGGCGTACCAAGGTGTTTCCGCTATTCAGTTCGCCGATGCACATTTTCGGAACGACATCGGATACCGAGCATTAGAACGGAATTGAGCTGCTGGCGAGGTTTTGCGGCGTACTCGCCCCCGGTGAAGCCCACACGGGAAACCTCATACCCGGGGAATGCCTATAAGGCATTCATACCGTTGATTCTGATTTATGCGACGTGCTTTCCTAACCTCGCCAGCCATCTGGTATAATATATAACGTAATACAATGGTGCAAAGAAATGCAGGCTGAACTCACATATAAAATCGCCAAATGTTGCACCCCACAAGAGGGAAACCCAATTACCGGCTATTTCAAAAAGGACGGCACGATTACTGTCCATGATGTCACCTGCAATGCAGTCCAAGGTTTACGAACAGAGCGGTTGCTAAAGGTAACATGGCATGAGATCCGGACGACCGAAGCTGCAGCGGATGCTGTCCCACTCGCACCTGAATTTGCCGAACTTGATGAAACCGATTACTTTATACTCAAGCACCACCAAGAATTCGGAATGGACTACTCCATCGTTGTCGCTGAGACTTTAAGAGTTCCACTTGAAGAGATGCAACAACGACACCGAAAATTAAGGGAACTTGGTGGATTAAAACGGGTGCAAGGACGTGTAATCCAATATCGAAAAAATATCGTTAAAGGCAAATGGATCAAACATCGAAATCATACTTACTATGAGCTGACACCAGAAGGCAAAACGTGGATTGCAGCTTTTGAAGATCAGCAAACTTTGGCATCTACCATGTAGTATAACCTGTTAGGTTGTGCTATCCAAACGTCTGTCTTCGTCCGGGTATCTCCACCTAAAAGAATGCCTTACGGTCAAAATTGCGTCCGTCCTGATCTTAATTATTGATTGCCGAGACGCGTACCGATGAAAAAACACACTGAGAGGGTTTATCATGTTAAATCAACTTCTAAATTGGCGCATTGATGCCGAACGGCGTAGAAATAGGATACGTTCTGTCGTTTTATTATCTCTTATTGTTCACATGATCGTTGTCATTGTCTATCTCTTCTTGCCGATAAACCAACTCAGCGATCAGCAGGAGGATGCCTTTGCTGTTGATTTGATTGACGATGCAGAAGCACCCAGGAAGCGCAGCCCAAAGCCCAAACCGCCATTGACAAAAAAATTATATGATCCCAATCAGCAGCTCGCAAGAAATGCGGAGGATAGGAAAATTGAAACGACGCGGAACAAAATAGATGAAGTCATGAAACTCAGTTCACGCGTTGTGATTCAGGATGTTGAAGTCAATAAAGCACCGGTGAGTGAAACCATCCCAGATGTTATGACGGATGCCCAATTACGAGATGCGGAAGCCTCAAATCTCAGTAGGCTCATCTCACAACCCGGACGCACCGATGGTCGCGGGGTTGTTACCGGTAGAGTTCGAGCGCGTGGAGACGAGGGCGGCGGGGACGGACTCCTCGGCGGTGGTGGGGCTGACGGTATCGCAGATCGGCTTGGCATCATTGATTTCCTCAACGAACTTAACGGACCCAAAGAGGTCGTCTACTGTCTTGACATCACCGCAAGTATGGTGGCAGCGGGAATGAAAAAGTTACCATTGGCAGTAAGCGCTCTAAAAGATTCCGTAATGATGTTAGGAGATGAGGATAAGTTTAACATTGTAACGTTTTCTACCACAGCGGAAACTATGAGTGAGAAAATGATTCCTGCGAATGCGACGAACATAGAACGTGTCTTCAAGTACCTTGACAGATTCACACCGGAGGGTCTTTGGAAGAATAGCGATACTAACATTCTCCTTGCCATTGAAGCCGCTTTGACGTTTGAACCCACTGTTGTTGTTTTGATAACAGATGGCTTACCACAAGTAGATAAGAATAGTGAAGTACACATTGAAACGAACACTCAGAAGATTCTTGATATTGTCCGTGAACAGAATCGCAATAACGCCGTTATCTACGTTGTTGGTCTTGAAATTAATTTAAAACACTCACGTGGAGCAGAACTGCTTGTTTCTCTTGCTGAGGAACACAACGGAAAAATAAAGGCTATTGACGGTGGACAATTGTTTGAATTCGCAGAACAGGAAGGGTTAAACGATTAATTAAACTGGTATTGATGTTAATCAAGCACAATCTTAATGCGTAGCACACGCCCACGAGAGCTACAATTCTATCAGACTTCAAAAGGTAGTGAACCTTTCACTGAGTGGTTTAAAACTATTCGAGATACAAGAGCACAAAGTAGTATTCGGTCGAGATTGCTCTATCTTGAGCAAGGCAATTTCGGTGATTACCGCTCTGTGGGTGGAGGCGTTTTTGAAATGCGTATCCATATCGGGGCGGGTTATCGTGTTTATTTTGCGGAGATAGATAACACAATTGTGCTTTTGCTCTGCGGTGGGGACAAGGCATCGCAAACGCGAGATATTCGACGCGCAAAAACCTATTGGCAAGAATACAAGGAGGCACACACATGAGAAAATTAAGAAAATGGCATGATGTTCTTATTGAAGACCTGACCGCGGATCGCGAGGCTGCCATCGGGTTTCTTCAAGCGGTATTACAGGATTACCAAATATACAGGAACCCAGCTGCGTTAGTGAGTGCACTCCGGATTGTTATAGACGCACAGGGCGGGATCCCCAAACTTGCCAAGCAAACTGAAATGGACCCACAAACCCTCTCGGAAGTGTTCTCGTATGAGAAGCCACCGCGCCTTGATATGCTCATAACGATTCTTACCGCGCTTGGATGTCGGCTTTCAATTGAACCTCTGGAGAATAAAGACTTTTGTTCAACATCTGTAGGTATACATACCCGGATTGCGCCGCCGGAGGGTAGCAAATCCGATACAGCACTTGCTATAGATAGCGAATAGAATTGGAGAAAATAAAATTGGTTAATTGGTATAACACAAATTGGAGTAATATATGATTCAAAAACCCGCAACCAACGTCATCCAGCAATTTCGACTTGATGGCAAGGTGAGTCTTGTCACGGGTGCTAGTCGTGGCATCGGACTCGCTATGGTGGAAGGGCTCGCAGGCGCAGGTTCCGAACTCGTCATTGTTGGCAGAGAACTGGAGACATTAACACCCGTTGCTGAACGAATTGCTGCGGAGACCGGTGGAACCGTCCTCCCAATTCAGGCGGATGTCGGGAATCTCACTGAAATTGATGCGCTCGTTGCCCAAACTGTTGAAACCTTCGGCAGAATTGATGTGCTCGTCAATAACGCTGGAGTCAATAGACGGAATCCTGCACTGGACTTTACCGAAACGGATTGGGATTTCGTCACAGATATTAATCTCAAAGGTGCCTTCTTTCTCGCAAAAGCCTGTGGTAACGTTATGAAAGAACAGAAGGCTGGAAAGGTCATTAATACCTTATCGCTCACCTCAGCGATCGGGTTACCCACGAGCGTCGCCTATACGGCAGCGAAAGGTGGACTCCTGCAATTGACAAAACTCCTCGCTGTAGAATGGGCGGAACACAACATTCAAGTGAACGGCATCGCACCCGGGTTTATCCGGACAGAGATGACCGCACCCGCACGCGAAGACAACCGCAATGAATGGATCCTCAATCGAACACCCGCCTATCGGTGGGGAGAGCCTGAAGACTTGGCGGGTTTGACAATCTTCTTCGCATCCAATGCCTCCGATTTTGTCACCGGTCAAATGGTTTTCGTAGATGGTGGATTCATGGCGGGAAGCGATTGGAGGCGACGTTCCTGATATGGAAAAAGAACACAGTTTCGGAAAAGGCGAAAACCAGACTTCACTCAAAGAAATTGAACAGGTCCTGCACGAACTTCAAATTGAAGACGCTGTTCTCTTTGACCACACACCCGTTTTACGCATCCAGATCTCCGAGGCGCAATTTGCGCATGCACTCGAAATCCGAGAGGTTTTGGTTGAGCGCATAAAACCCCTCGGATACCGTTTCGTTGCCCTTGATTTAGATGAATTCTAATTATAGGAGCGAGGGCTCCTCGTCTGTCTTGTACGAACTACTATTCACTGACCGCCATTCACAATCCGCTACCAAAATATTGGCATAGCCTTTCGGAGATTTCGGAGCAAAAAAATTGATTTTCATGCTATGATGTGTTATAATATTATAACCTAAGTTCTAAGTTGCTACTAACGGATTTGGCACATTTCAGAAAGGTTTTTCAGTCGCTTTCCACACCCCAGAGGGGTGATATATCTATAGAAAATGGCGTATTTACCGATCGCACTCCAGCGGAGTGCTATATGTTTATGATACGCGGCAACTTGCGTTATTATAGCGAAATTTGCAATTATCTATCATATCCTCTTATTCTTGTATCGGGTATTTGGCTGTTAGAAATAGGTGTCCATTCGCATAGTAGAAATATTTATTGTTATGATAAAACTGATCACCCAAAGGAGTTGCCATGAAAACAATAGCCATTTATTTACTTGTGTTTTTGACTTTCGTTACATTTCTATGCTTGCCGAATAGTTTCGCTCAGGAGGAGATGCCTCAGTATGTCGTGCGAACGGTTTACTTTGTTCCAAATGACCTCCTCCCCGATCCGAATATGGAAGCCTATCTGGGTACATTGATGAAAGATGTCCAAAAGTTTTACGCCGACGAAATGGAACGCCATGGGTTTGGCAGAAAAACCTTTAGACTTGAAACCGATGAGGCAGGAAAAGTCATCGTGCACCGTGTGATTGGGCAGTTCGAAACCTCACATTATGATTTCCAACCTCTTACATCAATTGGAACTGAAATCAAGGAACACTTCGGTGATATATCAAAGAATATCTATATCACCTCATGCGCCACCAAGAACGGGCTGGATTGCTTCCTTATAGGTTCTGGCGTGGCTACTGAGTGGAGCCTTCATGAGGGATATGCATACACATACCATAAAGGCGCGACTCATCAGGGAGCTTGTGGGCTACCGCGTAGTGTTTTCGGCGTTACAATTCACGAGTTAGGGCACGCATTTTCATTGCCTCACGATTTTCGGACCGGAGGGATCATGTCGTATGGTTATGATGGGATTCCGCTGTCGATGTCTAAGTTTGCAGCTGAATGGTTAGATGCCCATCGGTACTTCAATGAAAACCCAACCGATATTAAGGATACACTCACAAGAATAAAAACGTTTCCAATCCTCGCCTATCCACCCAATGCGGCCATTCTCCGCTTTGAGTTGAGTGATCCCGATGGATTGCATCAGGCAAGCATAGTTGGGTACCGAAAAAACTATGATAACAGCATGAGAGAGAGCTTAATTGCTTGTAAATCCTTAAACGGAACAAGCGCAACTGTTGAATTTATCACCACCGAATTAGCCCCATCGCCCCATCATCTTATGTACAATCATCTTTGGGTTATGGATAAGCGTGGAAATTATATACAGGAGCCTTATTTCTTCCAAGAAGATGATATGCAAGCAGCTGATAAAAATCAGGTAGATATCAACAGTGATGGTATTGTTGATGCGAATGACCGAATTCCTGCGGATATCCGAAAAATTTCTGGAGATAATCAGCTCGGCCTCCCTAACGCTTGGTTACCAGAACCCTTCGTTGTAGAAGTCGTAGACGCAAATGGTGACCCAGTCGTAGGCATAGAAGTCATCTTTCGTGTGACTCAGTATCCAACTGAGGATCACCCCGCGGGCTCTCTGCGGAGCGATCACGGGCTTCTCTCCGATATGGAATCTCGCACGGATGCCGATGGACGAGCACAGAATCATCTGTTGCTCGGATATCAAGTAGAGACTCTCGCCCCTGTAGTCCATGTGAGTGTCCCTGGCGTTTCCAAACAGATCCGTTTTAATGCTATGGCGCGAGAAAAAGTACTCATCGATCCGTCAGAATATCCGAATATCTATTGGGTAGACGCGATAGATAACCATCTTTATGGGCCTGAAGGGAGTGAATGGGTACATGCCACCCAGGTACAAAGTATCGCTTATGATGAATTAAATCGGCAAATGTACTGGATAGAGGGGCTGCTACCTATGGGAAATCACTGTGCATCGATCAAAAGTACTGCCCTGGATGATCTTTTTTCGCCTCATATAGAAATCTCGACTTTCATGAACATGCCGGTGAGTCTTGCCATTCACCCGTTGCAGGGCAAACTCTATTGGACGAATAATCGGGGCGAGATTCAAACGTGCAACCTTGACGGTTCCAATATTGAAAATCTGATCACAGGGCTCAATTCCCCGAAACACATCACCATAGATACAGCCCGCAGTAAACTCTATTGGACAGATCGACAAGAACGCATCCTATCGGCAGACCTGAATGGAGAAAATATCCAAACCTTTCTGAAAATTCCGCAGACGCTTGGACACATCACAATAGCCGGTGACCACCTCTACTGGACCGAGAAAATTAGTGAAACGAAGGGAATAATCAGACGCGCGGATCTTGAAAAACATAGGCTGAAAGTATTATATAGGTTAGATAGCGTCCCAGTGGGCATTGCTGTCGACCTTGCAAGTGAGAAGTTGTATTGGACAGATACCCAAGGGCGCATCCGTCGCGCAAATTTTAACGGTTCACAGATTGAAGATGTTATCATAGGATTACTTGTGCCAGGTCAACTCGTGCTTGACATACCTCGTCCTATGGATGAGAGTGAGAGTATGGATGAGAGTGAGAGTGTCTCTGCCGCACCGGGGCACCTTGAGTCTTTTCCACACCCTGAGTTGACAGAGGTCTTACCGAACTATCCCAATCCGTTCAACCCGGAGACGTGGATTCCGTATCGTTTAGCTGCCCCTGCTGAAGTCAGCATCGCTATCTATGCTGCGGATGGCAAGTTAGTGCGGACGTTGGATTTAGGACATAGGTCAGTCGGTAGTTATGAAACTCGGAGTCGTGCTGCCTATTGGGATGGTCGAAATGACCAAGGGGAGCCTGTAGCAAGCGGTGTCTATTTCTATACCCTTAAAGCCGATGCATTCACCGCGACGCGGAAGATGTTGATCCTGAAGTAAGTCTGGTGTGTTTCAGAATCCCCGTGGCGGAATATTATATTGAAATCCGTTATAAGGCAAAATTTGCGAGTCAATCCTTGAGAAGTCTTGGGTTTTCTACTTCCGTCGTCTCGAAAAGGCAATGAAGGGGTGCGAAAAATAAAAAACGGTTAAAATATAAGGATACCGATGCAGAAAACTGAACAGGAACCTTCACCAACACAGCACCTTGTTACGACTTACCTCAGCGATGTCAAACGCAGGGTTGATGCCTGCATCTTCGATTTCCTCCCGACTGCCCACGAGCACCCGGATGTCCATCAGTTGTACCAGATGATGTTAGACTACCCCCGCCGCGCCGGTAAAGGGTTAAGACCCGCGCTCTGTATGCTTATCTGTGAAGCGTTCGGCGGAGACCCAGAACGCGCCGTAAACACTGCCGCCTCACTCGAACTCCTCCAGAATTGGCTCCTGATTCACGACGATATTGAAGACGGTTCCGAACTCCGTAGAGGTGAACCCTGTCTCCATCAAAAGCACGGAACTCCGATGGCAATCAACGTTGGCGATGCACTCCACTGCAAGATGTGGGAACTCCTCCACCGAAATACAGAGGTCCTCGGCCATGAACTCGCCTTCCGAATCCTATCTGAGTTTATACAACTCAGCAACCAAGTCGTTGAAGGACAGCACATCGAATTAAGTTGGGTCAATGATAACCGCTGGGATCTCGACGAGGAAGACTACTTGACAATGTGTATACAGAAGACCGCCTGGTATACCTGTATTACGCCTTGTCGGGTCGGGGCAATTATTGGCGGGGCAAGCGAAACAGAAATAGACGCATTCGTTGAACTCGGCAAAGACATCGGAATCGCCTTCCAGATTCAAGACGATGTCCTTAACCTCATCGGCGATGTCGGTAGGTACGGAAAAGAGATCGCTGGCGACATCAGCGAAGGCAAACGCACTCTTGTTCTTATTCATCTCATTAACGCCTGCACTGCTACCGAAGCACAGCAGGTTATTGATATCATGGCACGTCCGCGAGATGAGAAGTCCGAGGCGGAAGTTGAGAGCGTTCTTCAGTTAATGCAGAAATATAAATCTATTACTTACGCCCAACAACGTTCTAAAGCCCTTCTACAGGAAGCTGCAGGACGGTTTAGCCATAACTTTGCCCTTCCTGATGAA
>VXZL01000289.1 GCA_009845505.1 Candidatus Poribacteria bacterium
ATCAAGAAGCAAGCCTAAGAGAAGATTGTCCGTATAACCTAACCTGTCCATCAAATTTTTAGGAGAAGTAAGGTCAGAAAGACTAAACAAGTCATTGAAATAGTTCTGGTTTCCTCTTTCACTTAGACTACGAAAAACGCGTTTAAGTAACACTTCCTCGCAAAACTCGCGCGATCTCCCACGTTCTACAACTCCTGCAATGATAGGACGAGGTTCTCTATTTAGTGCCACAGCAATCAATTTTCTATAGAGAAATGCAATCCATGACAACGGTTCAAAAAACCGACGATCTGCCCACTCATCGGACCTCCCCTCAGCCATAGCTGGATAAATATCAAGCCGGGCTTCTTTAAGAAAATCCTCTTTCAACTGATCTGCTTGTTCTTTATCATCTGAATAGTGTTTTAGAAATAGGTCAATGTCTGCTTCGGTGAAGGGTGTATGACCTGCGTAAGCGTCCATCAAATAAACCAATGGTCCGTGAAACAGCAGGACTCTTAGACTCTGATTGCGATTCAGTACTGAAAGTCCACTCAGTAATTCAGCAGTAATGCGAACGATATCGGGAAAATCTCTTCGCTCCTTACTACCGCCTTCAAAGTCTCCGAAGATTACCGGGTAATAGCCAAAATTTTCCCGCTCGGTCATGTTCCTGTTACCTACATGTACCTCATAAGATCCGACCCGCAATAGGAGCGGCACTTGGGATAATTGTGTCTGACCGATTCCTCCGTCAATAAAACTAACTAATTCATCTTTAAAATCTCCCCAAGACGCATCCTTGACTGAGTAAGCCTGAAGAATGGAACTATCGCGCATTCCTTTATTAGTCGCGTCTATAGCTCGACGTCGACGTAAATGACGTATAAAACGCGCTGTATTACGGAAATAATTATCCCGCAGATTCTCAGCTATCAACAGTGTTTTCATCATTAACTGAGGCTGGCGACGGAGGTCTTCTTGTACATCATTCTCGGTTAATCGCTCATTTACTTCCGACCTATCCGCTTGTGTTCCGTTATCAGGCGAAACTGTACCAATAGAAGATTCTGTACTCATCACTAAACCCTTATTCTTTTCGATAGATATCTATTCCAAGCTGTTGCAAGACTCTTCTGGCTTCATTTGTGTGAAAAGTGCCCACAGCTAAACCTGTCAACTGACTCACCAACCACTGGAGAGGACGCTATGATCACAGTTAGGAATTCGTTCATCATCCGAAATCAATCCAAATCTTGCTGATAAAATATACACATTAAGTGATTGTTTCTCAGATGGGTGAACTCGTAGGAACTTATTTATCACCCGATACGCTGGTCCATCATAACGTTCTAAGGCGGGCAGTAAACCCTGGGCAGGATGTTTCTTCCGAGAACACGAAAGAATCAACAATCGTGGGTTTGAAGATCTTTGTCTCGACATTACGTTTACCAACGTAAGTTCAGCATAGGGTAGAGAATCAACCATGAGGAATGCCACAGGTGCATTAGACATTGATTCCGTATGTGCTAAAGTTAAACCTACGTTTGCTTAGATCACAGGATTAAACTATTTCGTTTCCTTTTTCTTAGGCGTTACAACCGCTGCTTTATGTTCATGCAAGACAACATTTGATTCGCGTGTTACGGCATTATTTTTCTTTACGCCTTGCACATTTTCAGAGACTCCCGCCTTACCAGCCTCATAGCCTTCTTCATAGGCGTGCTTTCTGGCTGCTTCAACCGCTGCTTGAATATGCTTCTCTTTCCATCTGGCATACCAATCTGAAAGTAACATGATACTGCTATTGCCTCCTGTTTAGTTGTCCTCAGAGTCTTTGTCTCGCTGGCCCGCTGCGTAACCTTCTGCGTAAGCCTCCGATCTCGCTGCCTCAACAGCGGATGCGACCGCCTTCTGGAAACGCTTTTTTCTCCAATCTATGTATAAACCCGAAAAGAATACAATCAAGTCAATACCCCCTATCAATGTAGCTACAAATGCTCCCGCGACAGGGATAAATCTCGAAATATCCATCAAGACATCTTGAACAGATGGGTGTCCGCGCCATCCTTGCCCTATCTCATACCTTATAGCTATTAGGCTATAGATGAAAAAAAAGACAGAAACCAGGAAAAGCACAATACCTGTTTTACTGTTTACCCATAGATCAAGCCAGAAACCCTTTTCTTTTTTCAAAAAACCCTCCCAAAAGGTCTACTAAAAAATACCACATTCAACCCCTACGCGTCAAGTCAAATTTAAGCTTTATCAGGGGCGTTTAGTTTAAGGGATAAATTTACTATGGAGATACCTGGACAAACACAGATATTTGGGTAGCACAACCTAACAGTTTATGCTACAGCGTATTTTAGGACAAAGGCGGCGAGGTTAGGAAACCTCGCCTACCAGGGGAGAAAGCGTCTATTTGTTTTTAGGTTTTACTACAGTTATTGGTTCTGGATGATCTCAAGTAACTGTTGGGGGTCTTGTTTGACTTGCGCAAAGACGTGAAAACCGTCTCGACAGGCAGCTTCACACAAACGTCTCACGACGACTCCCTTTATTGACCAATTCGTGGCACGGATGGCTTTTGCTAAATTTCGTCCTGTCTCAATAACGTGGACATTGGACAAACTCTCATTAACGACATGCCTGTGGCTCGGGGCAAGTAGGAAAACCAGAGGTGTTGACCGTTGCATCTCAAAAACACGTTGTAGGGATATAATGTCTTCTTGCCGCAAGAGCGAGAAAACGAGGTCGTAGCGATCAATTAAAGTCGCTATCGCTTCAGGAACACCCGTCTCGCCTAACTTCAAAACCTTAGTGTCATGAAGCGGTGCTATATCAAAAGGAACGATTGTATCCTTCTCACCAACAGGAGTTTTTCTTCCGTCAACGCGACACGCATACCACGGAAAATAAAGGTCGAGCGTCGTTTCGCCATAACCTTCATGTTCCCGAATGTGTCTCAATCCCTCACGCAATTGCGTATGCATGGGACCGGTGAACATCTCTCCAGCGGGTGCGGTGTAGTCTCTATCTTCGTGGTACCACCCCTCGGCATTGTAACCGCACAACTCTTTTATTTTTGCATTAAGGCGTTCAGGTGAAACGGTATCCTCACGCTGAAGAGGGGTATCGGGTTTATATTTTTGTCCGGTTGTATAAGGACTTAAAATCAATATTTTCATGTGTGGATAGTTTTCGGCTGTTGGCTATCGGCTGTCGGTAAGATGACCTTCGGTTTTCAGCAAAGTTTGCAAGTGGTCTAAAGTTGCGAAGTCCGTAAAGTTGGGCATGACGACACAGCAACTTTCAAACTTTAGCTACACTTTGAACTTGCAAACTTTTGACGGCTGACAGCCATTAAGCCGGTTGCTGTCCGCGATTCCAGAGATACACAATAGGACTCGCGATGAAGACTGAGGAGTAGGTCCCGACCAATACACCAACGATAAGTGCCAAGGCGAACGTGTTAATCTCTTCCCCTGCAGTGGTGATGATAAAAATAACCAGAACAACAAAGAGGGTTGTCAAAGAGGTAATAACCGTCCGGCTGAGCGACTGGTTGATGCTTCGGTTCAGCACGGTCGTATAATCGGTGCCCCGTAAAGTTTGCGAGTTTTCCCGAATCCGGTCAAACACAACAATCGTGTCATTGAGTGAATACCCGATAATCGTCAGGAACGCTGCCACTGTCGGTAGATTAATCTCTTTCGATAGCACAGCAAAAATCCCCAAGGTAATCAGGACATCGTGGACGAGGGCGGCAATTGCCCCGATAGCAAAACGGAATTCAAACCGCCAAGAGATGTAAGCCAACAAAATAACGATCGACCAGAGTACAGACCAGAGGGCTGCCCACTTAAGGTCGCGCCCGACACTGGGAAGGACTTCCGAGACATTGACACCTCCAACAAGTGCTTGCCAATCGTTTCCGCCTTCGAGCAAGGCATCTGTGAGGATTCTGCCGACACTCGCTTGGATTTGGATATGTGCGTTCTCGCTCAAATCAATTCCGAACGGGTTCGCAAAGGTTAACTGGACGGCGTTGCTGTCGGCAACAGTGTCGAGTGCCGTAATCTCATTGCGTTGTCGCAGATTGCCATCAATGAGCTCAACAGTTTCACCAACTTCTAATAGATGCAATTTTTCAACAGTACTGCTCACCTGCAGACGCATGGCAGTTGCATCGCCCGGATCCGCCATAATCGGAATATCAATCAACTGCTGCTGAAATTCCGGACGGTGTCCCATAGAGATAGACGCTTCATTTCTGCTTTCATCTATCTGTATCGTGGCACGTTCATAACCAATTTCAGCAAGTTTGGATTGCAATTCCGCCTCCGAGACCACTCTGTTGAACTTGGCTTGGATTTTAACGCCCCCACGAAAGTCAATCCCAAAGTTCGGTCCTTGATGGATTGCGAGAAAGACTATGCCGATAACGATGACCACGGCTGATAATATAAATCCAGTGCGATATTTGCTAATAAAATCGAAGTTTGTATTTCTGAGTAATTCCAAAGTTTCAATAGTTATCGGTTAATAGTTATCAGCAGACTGACCTCTATCCTTTCGACAACCACTCCTCCACTGTAGTAAAATCTATATTAGCAATCAGCGGTCAGGACGGATTTTACGAGTGCCTCGTAAAATCCTTTCAGCGGTCAGTCCCTCGCGTATAGCAGCAAAAATGTTCATAAATACCACATGCCCGACTGACTGCTGACTGCCGACGGCTGACAGCCATTAAATGCTAAGTTTTTGTACGTCCTTGTTTCCGACTGTCCAACCGTATATTTCGCGTGTGACAACAATCGCTGTAAACATACTTGCGAGGATACCGATACCGAGTGTTAAAGCAAATCCTTTAATTGGACCTGTGCCAAAGTGATAAAGGACAAGAGCGGTAAAGAATGTCGTCAGGTTGGCATCTAAGATCGTTATAAATGCACGTTGATAGCCGCTTTCGATAGCGGACCAGACGGTTTTACCGGTTCGCAATTCTTCGCGAATTCGCTCAAAGATGAGTACATTCGCGTCAACAGCCATACCAATAGTGAGGACAAGTCCGGCGATACCCGGCAGCGTCAACGCTGCACCAAATCCCGCCAAGGCACCCAGAATGATGAGCATATTAAAAACGAGGGCGGTAATAGCGATGATCCCAGATAAACGGTAGTAGATCATCACGAAAATTAAGACCCCGCCCAGACCGATGAGCACAGCTTTAATGCCATCATCAATGGATTCTTGTCCAAGGGTGGGCCCGACCGTCCGCTCCTCGGCGATCTGGACACCGACAGGAAACGCCCCGGCTTTCAGGATATTGGAAAGGTAACTGGCTTCCTCATAAGTGAAGTTCCCTTGAATAATGGCGTTTCCGACAATTTGGTCTTGAATAACAGGTGCGGATTGGATCCTTCCGTCAAGGAGAATCGCCAAGTGTTCACCAATGTGGTCGCCTGTGACTTCCGCAAACTTGCGTCTCCCAATACTATCAAAACTCATCGAAACAACTATGTCGAAACTCGTTCTCCCGGTAGAGGGTCCAGCGTCGTTAATGCGGTCCCCGCTTAAAAGTACAGGACTCTCTAAGACGTACCAGTTGCCTGTCTCGTAGTGGTATCGGATTTCACTGTCTTCGGGTATATTATCGGGTGGGGGTGTATCGGCAGTGCCACTCCATAAACTCCCGCCAGTGGGTGATTTTTTAACGAGTTTGAATTCGAGCCTCCCCATTGTCTTTACGATTTGAAGGGGTTTCGAGGAATCTTTAGCACCAGGGAGTTCAACAATGATTCGGGGGTGATTTGCCTCCCGACGGATAGAGGGTTCCGAAACGCCGAAGGCATCGACGCGATTTCGGAGCACAATGAGGACCTGTTCAATCGCCTGTTCGGTATATTTTTCTATGCCCGATGTGCTGAGTTTCAACTGGTATGTAGATTGTGTTTCTGTTTCGGCTTGAATCTGTGCGTCCTCAAAAAATTCAATTTCGTTCAAGAGCTCCTCGGCTTTTTCAATATAGGCAGCTTTTTGTGTAGCATCCGCTCGGAGTCGAGACGGAATACCGACAAACACATTCAGGACATCCTGATCACTGACCTGTTGAACGTCTCGACATAAGACATCCTCGGCGCGAAGCCGTTCGGGAATAGAGAGTGCGTGTTCGCGGAGCAGTGCCGCTTTGGAGGTTTCCAAATCCACCTCAAGTACAAGGTGTACACCGCCTTTAAGGTCCAGCCCCAACTTCAATCGGCTATCGGGTATGAGGCGCCGGAGGGTTCCCGGTAGGCTTCCGTATAGGTGAAGATTGTCGAGCGTCGCCCCTGGATTTTGAAGTGCCTTCTCCGAGAGCATCCGGACATAAAATTCGCGCGCTTCCGTGGTATCAAATTCATAGTCAAGCGTCTCCTCAAGCCCAAGCTTTCTGAGATGGACCCGGAAGACATCCTGCAGTTCAAAGGTTGTATCCTGGAAGTTGATTCCTTCGGGGTACTCGACTTCTGCGAGGTTCACTTTAAAGGCATTATCTTCGTTGACTTCAAAGGGTGGGAGTTTTTCTTGCATCCAAAGCGGTAGGTTTCCGTACAACGGATTGTAGAAATCATCCGGAGTCGGGATGAGGTATAGCGCGGCAAACACCAAAACCCCAAGGATTAAAACAATTTTCCAGACACTAAATCTGTACATCCAAATTCACTCCTAAGACATTAGAATGGTTGTTAGTCCAATAGCCGTCAGTTGTCAGCCATCAGCGGTCAGTAAAACATTTAGCAGTTGTGAAGGGCTTTCCCGTCACAAACGAACGACAGCTGATAGCCATCAGCCGTTACAAACGCGCCTGGGAGGAATCGAACCCCCGACACGAGGCTTAGGAAGCCCCTGCTCTGTCCCCTGAGCTACAGGCGCATACGTTTTTAGTATTTAACGAGCGAAAAAACATCGTGCTTTGGAACTCTCTCTCTGCCGTTGAGTTCGGTCAATTCAACCAAAATAGCAATACCGACGATGTGTCCTTGTAGTTTTTCGATGAGACTCACTGATGCCATAAGCGTCCCACCCGTCGCTAAGAGATCGTCGCATATCAGCACTTTACTATCTTTCGGGAAGGCATCTCGATGAATTGCGATCGTATCACTACCGTATTCAAGATCATAAGTGACTTCATATTTATCAAAGGGTAATTTACCGCTTTTCCGAATGGGGACAAAGGCAGTGCCGAGCCGGTAAGCGAGGGCAGAGCCAAAAATAAAGCCGCGTGCGTCTATGCCAACGACAGCATCAATCGCTTCAAGTTTATAACGGAGTGCGAACTCATCAATGACCTTATGAAAAACAGTTGGATTCCCTAAAAGTGGTGTGATGTCTTTAAATGAAACACCCGGTTTTGGAAAATCGGGTATATCTCGAATAAACTGCGAAAAATCGTGCATTATGTCCCTTTCTCCTCCTGATGCGGGTGTATCATAATTTTCATTCCTTTTCTGGATTCCATGGTCTCAAACGCTTTATCAATCTCAACGAGCGGAAAGTGGTGTGTGATAAGGGGTTTCACCCGCACTAACCCCTTTTCAAGGAGTCGAACTGCTAGCTCATGGTGGCGCGGTACGCATCCGTGCGAACCTGTGACGAAACACTCTTTATAGTGAATAGTATTTGAGAGCACACTCATCGGTCGCATGGTTTTTGGTAGGCCCCCGAATAGATTGACATACCCGCGGTGGGCGACCATTTCAACGGCTTGTTCGTGCGCTTCAACAGAACCACAAGTCGTAACGACGATATCGGGTCCCTCACTGTCTGTTTCCTCTTTGCATCTCTCAATGACCTCTTCTTCTTCAGAAGCGATGTAAGCATCCGCCTCGTAAAACTTTGCGATCTCCATACGGAGCTTGCTCCGTTGTACACCGATGACTTTCGTGGCACCCATAACGCGTGCGAGGTCAATCATCATACATCCGATGGGTCCGAGACCGATAATCACCACGGTTTTTCCGAGTGACATATTGATGAGTTCAAGCCCGTTGATGGCACAGGCGAGGGGTTCAGCAAGCGCAGCCTCATCAAAACTGAGTGAGGCATCGAAGGGTGTAACGGGGCCTTCCTCTAAAACGAGGCGGGGGAGTTTCATATATTGCGCGAAAGCACCTGGGATTTGGTAACCAATGGCGTAGTTGATATGGCAGTTGTTTCCGAGTCCATCCCGGCACCAACGACACTGCCCACACGGCACATCAGCACCGATTGACACACGGTCCCCTTCCTTGACGCGCGTTACGTTTTTGCCTGTTTTAACGACAACCCCCGAATTTTCGTGTCCGATAATAGTAGGGGGTTCAACTCTGGGGTTACCGTGATGGAGAATGCGGACATCAGAGCCGCAGATACTGACGGCTTCCACACGCATTAAAGCGGCATCATCGTCAATTTCGGGTTCGGGTACTTCTCTCACGCTTAAATTGTCAAGACTTTCAAGTATAGCCGCTTTCATACTTTTAACTGTTTGCTCCTGGGCATCGTTCCACAATGTAAAGCAAAGACAAATTCTTCGCTAATCACTCAGAATTTCATTTCACGATGGTTTTTGGTAAAGTCAGAACCTTTCCATACCTAAAGCAGGTTCTCGTCTTAACTGAAAACCTATGCGGAATGTAATGGGCATGATTCAGACTTAATTATTAAAAATCCGCACCAGACGGATGGATCAAAACTTTTGCGTAAAATTCACGCTGGTCTCGCATTTTATGTAACATGTCGGAACTATCCGTTAAAGGTACTTTATGGGTTATCAAGGGCGCGAGCGTTAGCATGCCAGAAGCCATTGCTTGAAGTACAGTACGCCAGTCATCGTCGTTGCCTGCGGCACTATAATCGGAATTCCAAGTCCCGAAAATACTCACCTCACGCCGCATTACCTGCGATATAAGCGTCGCAGGTAGGGTTACATCCGTAGCAGGATTACCGAGGAAAACAACGCTGCCCCCACGCCCGGCACTGCCGAGCGCATTCTGATAGGTAGCGGGAACCCCCGCAGCCTCAATACAGATATGCGCGCCCTTCCCGTCAGTATGTGTCTCTATGACCCCAACCGGTTCCCCAGCTAAAGTATTAAATACCTTATCAAAACCGAGTTGTTTCGCCAGTCGGAGTTTCTCTGCGACAATATCAAAGAGAAATATTTCCACTGCGCCCATTATTCTTGCCCACTGCGCAGTCATCAACCCGATAGGTCCGGCACCAAAGATCGCAACTGTCTTTCCAGCAAGCGAGGTTTGAACTCGACGGAGTGCGTGTAATGCGACTGCAGCCGGTTCTGTCATAGATGCTTCTTCGAGCGTTACGCCTTGCGGAATAGGAATTAAATTTTGCTGGGGCGAGACGACATATTCAGCGAAAGCCCCATCACTTCGCGAACCGAGATAGGCGTAGTCGTGACACTGGACATACTTTCCTTGTTCACACGCCGAACATTTGCCGCACCAGAGCAGTGGAAAGA
>VXZL01000650.1:0-2765 GCA_009845505.1 Candidatus Poribacteria bacterium
GTATATTAATTCTGTTAACGTCGATAGGGGCGAGATGTTTGTAATTCGATATCCTTGAAGAGAGAGGAATTCCAATTTCGTTAGACCTGTTAAGGGGCTCAGATCCAAACTGCTGCGTGTTGAGTCCCTTGCAGTCTGCCTGCGGAATAACAGCAGATAAGTGAGTTCGGTTGCATACTCTAAACCCGTTAGCGCAATTAGGTCAACGTTCTGGTCGAGTGTGAGACGTGTTAGTCCACTCATCTCTTGTTCGGTGATGGTGTCTCCCGGATTCTTGTTGAGTAAGAATTCGATGCGGGCCCGGAGCGTCGGGTCCGGAATGCTCACGGGATCACTTGGGGCCCCGAAGACTGCAAGGGGGTATATGAGAAAAAGAATTAGGCAAATACAGTAAAAGAATTTTCGAAAGGGTCGGACAATTGATGTACCGTTCTGTCCGACATTTAACAGGTGGTGAGAACTGTCTGTCGAAATACTTAACTTATAATAATCTGGGGGGGAGTAGTAGTAGTGACCTTAACTGACGAGATACCCATAACATACGAAACTCCCGGGAAGTACGCGCCATGCAAACTGAATTTTGAGATGTGAGGTTCATAGTATAATTTCTTACCATCACCAAGCTGCTATCCTTATTCAAGGCGCGGTTTAAGACGCGCTGCTGTTTGTAACGCATCCTCAATTGCATAGTTACAGGATTTACGCAGAATTACGGAATTTTGCTATTTGTCCCGCGATCGGTGCGGTTAGGGGATTTGGTCTGGGAATAGACTAAATCCATTCCCTATATTACATTTCCATTCCTTGTATTACATTCTGCACCTACCCTGGAATTGCGTAAATCGTAGTTACAACTTGATCCGATAAATATTGACCTCCACACCGGGATGTGATAGAATCAATTGCGGCTTAACCCGAAATAATATGTGATTACACTGGCTTCGCCTATAATTACTATATCACATTTCACTTACAAAATCAAGTGTTTTTTGTAGTTTTTCCTCTCTATGCTGAAGCATGGAGATTCCAAAACTGAAGATTAATGTTGAAAAGTTCATGGGAGAAAAGAAATGAGACGTTTTGGAACCGAAGGTCGCTTGTATCTTGAGGATAACTATGTTGCTCCCCGCACAGAAGAGACTGCCGACTTCATTGACCGTATCAAACAGGGCAAATACATCGTCCTTTTCGCGCCGCGACAGACAGGCAAAACCACTTTTTTCCGGCTTGCACTTGACACCCTCACAACTGAAGATTTAACCTATTTCCCAATCCAGTTGAACTTCGAGGAGTACGAAGAACTCACACCCGTAGATTTTTATGGAGCTCTCTCTGAAGATATTTGTGATGAAGTCGAGGTTATCTTTCAGCGGCGTAGGTCGGTGCCTTCTGAAGCACTTACGCAATTTTTGCAGGGGACTCAGATAACCGATCATGTCGCGATGAGAAGGTTCTTTACCCAACTGGCGCGCCTTCTTGAGGAACACTTTGGAATTAGGCAGAAAGTTGTCCTGATCATTGATGAATTTGATGCGATTCCACAAGACGCTGTCAAAGGATTCCTGCGTTCCTTACGCCGTGTCTATCTTTCCGGTAGAACGCGCTGTCCACATAGCGTCGGCATCGTCGGCATCAAGAATATCATTCAACTCAACTACGATAGATCTATTTCACCCTTCAACATCCAGCAGGAGTTCCATTTACCCAACTTCACCCTTGAACAGGTGCAAGAACTTTTTGCGCAGTATACCGAGGAAGTTGGTCAAGTTTTCGCACCCGAGGCCATAACCGCTATTCACAAACAGACAGCTGGACAACCGGTGCTTGTGAGTCGATTCGGACAGATCCTTACTGAAGAACTGGACATCCCGAAAACTGAATCGATTACGATGGAACACTTCACAACGGCACACGCGCAGTTGTTACAAGAACGGAACACGAACATCGAGCATCTAACAACTAATGTTCAAAGGGATCCGCGTTTTGAACGACTGCTTATGCGTATTATGGAACGCGACGAAGGGGTCCCTTTCAACCCACGCAATAACATAATAGATGAACTGGCAACTTATGGGGTCATTAAGAAGGGTTCTGATGGTATGTGTGAGATTCTCAATCCGATTTATCTGTATTGCATCCTGGAAGTCTTCAAACCACTCGTGAACGGATTAGAGCAGGAATACCTGCCTAAAGACGGAGGCTCGGATTTCAGGGACTATCTCACACCTACTGGAGAGATTGAGATGGTGGCATTGCTGGATAACTTCAGGGATTTTATTGTACGTGCTGGGTTCAGAATCCTACAAGTGCCGGAGACCCCACAAGAGTCTGTCGGTAGACACCTCCTGTTTGCTTATCTTGATGCATTTGTCAGGCGTATCGGGGGTATGATGCACATCGAAGCCCAAACTGGGCGCGGTAGGATGGACATCCTGATTACGCACAATAGGCAAAAATATATCGTTGAGACGAAGGTATGGCGAGGTGAGAGTCGTTATCAAGCAGGTAAACAGCAGCTCGCTGCTTATCTCAAATCGGAGGGAGCTACCGAAGGTTATTATGTTGTTTTTGATCATCGAAAAGAAGCAGAATCCCGCGTAGAAACAGAGACCTTAGCGGGAGACCTGACGATTCGGAGTTACGTCATTCCTGTAATTCAAGAAATGCCTTCATTGGAGGGAGGCACAGCCTAACAGGAAACTATGCTACAATAGAGGCACAACCTAAAAGGTTATGCTACAGAAGATATACGCAGCACAGCCTAA
>VXZL01000650.1:2775-9476 GCA_009845505.1 Candidatus Poribacteria bacterium
ATAGAGGCACAACCTAAAAGGTTATGCTACAGAAGATATACGCAGCACAGCCTAATAGGCTATGCTACAATAGAGGCACAGCCTAACAGGAAACTATACTACAATAGAGGCACAACCTAAAAGGTTATGCTACAGAAGATATACGCAGCACAGCCTAACAGGCTATGCTACAACTGGATCTAACGCGACGAGATAAGGTGTTGCACCCGTTATACGCTTATGCGACTCCGGGAGTTTTTCGAGGGCTGCAGTCGTGTATGCCTGAATGTCGTGGAGGTTCGGAAAATCATATACCAATTCTCCATTCTGGATAATCGGAATTAGCAGTGGTTGTCCCTCGGAGACTTCCTCATCCCAAAGCGTCACACGGTCTTTTACATAATTCCCGTCAGCATCGGTTATGCGGTAAACCTGTTTCTTCCCGGGCACAGTGGCTTTAGAGGGTTCATCAAGAGATTGCTTCCCGACAGGTTTGCCATCACTTTCGACTAACTTATAGACCCCGCCCAAGGCAGACGGAGCCCCTTCATCTGTGAGTGAATTGAAATTAGCACCCGTCGCGAGCCGAGTGCCTACCCCGAAACTATCCAAGGGTGCCCCATTTTCGAGCAAAGTGTCTATCTGGAACTCATCCAGTTCATGGCTGGCAATGATCTGGACGTAATCGAGTCCGTGGGCATCAAGGATGCGACGGACTTTCTTGCTGAGTGTTAAAAGATTGCCACTATCCAATCGGACTGCGCGTAACTTTGTTCCAGATGCCTCCATCTCTTTTGCGACGATGCAAGCGTTTCGCGCTCCTTGAATCGTGTCATATGTATCAATTAGAAGTGTTGTGCTGTTTGGAAAGGCTGTCGCGTAATCTCGGAAGGCTTCTAACTCGGTAGGACGCTCAGAAATGAATTTATGTGCCATCGTGCCGACGTAGGGAATATCGAAATAGTGTCCTGCGAGTACCAATGATGTTCCCTTAGCACCTCCGATGAAGGAAGCACGGGCAGCCAAAATACCGGCATCCCTGCCGTGTGCCCGCCGCGCACCGAAATCAAAAACCGGTCTACCTCGCGCTGCTTGCACAATCCGCGATGCCTTCGTCGCAATTAATGTTTGGAAGTTCATAACGCAGAGCAGATAGGTTTCAAAAAGTTGGACATCTCTGGAGCGTCCTGTGACGTTGATAATCGGTTCATTCGGAAAAACGGGGGTGCCTTCGGGAACTGCAAAAACGGAACCGTCAAAACGAAAGTCTTTGAGCGAAGCGAGGTAGTCGGCACGTAGGTTGCCACGCTGTGCTAACCAGTCAAGCGTAGCATCGGTGAAGCGTAAATTTAAGATATAGTGGACAACCGGCTCCAGCCCGGCAGCGACGAGATATTGTCCCTGTGGGATTTTACGGACGTAGTAGTTCGCTGTAATAATGGCGTCGTTTTGTGCGTTGAAATCCGCCTGCCCCATTGTGAGTTGATAATAGTCAACGAAAAGAGACATGTTATCCTCTGTGAGCAAAGCGGATCTCGGCGGAGAAGAATGGAAGCGTGGAAGAATGGATTTCATAGGTCCTCTCCCTCAGTGAGAATGAGTCTCTGGTTGACAGAAAGGTTCCTATGTGTATCTACCTGACCGGAGGGCCAGATGATTTCAAGGGTATCAACTTTTGTGTGCGTTCCGAGACCGATTTCAAGGGATAGACTATTGGTTGAGCCGAACCCACACCCTCCGCTGACCTCTCTATAGATTGTGCTATCGCCGAGGTTCAAGGTCACTTTAGCACCAATACCGTCCCGATTACTTTTCACACCGACGAGTTTTAGGGTAAGATAGTTGTTTCCAGTACCAGCATTCTGGTAAAAGAGATTGTGCCACTGGTCTCCGATAAATGCCCCGCCAACAGGTACATAAATATCAACATCCCCATCAGCGTCGGCATCCCCGAAAGTCACACCGTGTCCTTTTCCGATGTTGCCTAAACCTAAAGCGACAGTTGCATCCGTAAAAGTGCCATCCCCGTTGTTTTGGAAGAGCGCGTCGCGTTCAAGTCGTCCCATTTGCGGCGCCCCCGTGGCGAGATAGATATCAACATAGCCGTCGCTATTGATGTCTCCGAAATTTGCTCCCATCGCGCCATAGGCGTGGTACAGACCAGATTCCTTTGTGACATCCGTAAAGGTGCCATCGCCATTGTTCCGATAGAGCACCTGTCGGTCGCTATCGTATGTAGCACTCCCTGTGATTTGACCTGCAATGAAGGCTTGGAACGAACCTGAATTGGAGATGAAAAGGTCGAGATCGGCATCGTTATCCACGTCTAAAAAGAAGGTAACAAAGGCATCGGTAACAGCGAGACTCATGCCAGCCGCCGCCGTTACATCAGTGAACGTGCCGTCCCCATTGTTCCGATAGAGAACGTTAGATTGTCCGTAATTGACGACGTGTAGATCGATGTACCCGTCTTTATCGTAATCACCCCAAGCGGTTCCAAGGGAGTTTCCAGTGTTTGCTACACCCACTATTTCAGCGGTATTCGTGAAAGTACCATCACCGTTGTTACGATACAAAACATTCGCGGCACCGTCCCCTATAACTCCATTTGCAATGTAGAGGTCGATGTATCCGTCGTTGTCATAATCCGCCCACGCGGCACAGAAACTGCTTTGTGGGTCGGCGACACCTGCGGTGTGCGTTACATCCGTAAACGTGCCGTCTCCATTGTTATGATAAAGCGTGTTTTCCGCTGCCCCCGACCAACCGCCACGCGTGATGTAGAGGTCCGGGTAACCGTCGTTATCGTAATCGGCAAAAAGCGAACCCCAACCGCCTCTCGGATCGGCAACGCCTGCTTGTTCTGCTACGTTTGTGAAAGTTCCATCACCATTATTGCGATACAAGACATGGGGTTGGTAGGTTCCGACAGCAACAATATCCAAATCTCCGTCATTGTCGTAGTCTCCCCAAGCACTGCCGCGCCCGCCATCCACTTTGTCCATCTTTAAATCAGGGGCAATGTCTGTGAATTGGCGTTCGGCTGTCGGCTGTCGGCTATCAGTTAAGAGTCGGGAATCGGAGCTCCCTCCTACAATCTTAAATTCTTCCGGCAAGTCTTCGGGATAACCGCCGAGTTGATTGTATGCTGTCCATAAATTCCATAAGGTTTCAGGATCGCGGGGTTTCAGACGGAGTGATTCTTTGAAATTCGCAACGGCTTTTTCAGAATCACCGTGTCGGAGATGGTAGACACCGAGGTAGTAATAGGCACCGGAGTGGCGGCGATAATTTTCAATGATATTCTCAAATCTTTCGGCTGCTTTGTCCGCCTCCCCGAGCCGGAATTCGGCTAAACCGAGTTGTAGCATCGCCTCAAGGTTATTCGGTTCAAGTTCCAACACCTTTTCAAACTGCCGTTTAGACGCTGAGAGGTCGGGGACGAGCATTTGTTGTGGCGCGCCTAAGAAATAGCCTAACCTAATGCGTGCATCTGTATCGTCAGGGCTTACCTCCAGTGCGTTGGTAAGTGCAGCAGTGGAATCAGAAAAGCGTTGTTGATAACTGAAAACCTGTGCTAACGTTAGATACGCCCTTGATAACTTATCCTGTGCCCTTGGTGTCTGTTTCAGAAGTCCTATTAACATCTGTAATTCCACCTCAGCGGCGGTAAACTTCATCTGTCTAATGTAGGTGCGTGCTAACTGCATACGGGCATCGTGGGTGTTGGGATCCATCTGTAAACACGCCCGAAATGCTTTTTCGGCTTCAGCGAAGTCGCGTCTGTCTAAAGCATCAATACCGCGCTGATAGTGTGCCGCCAATTGCGGATCCATCTTATCTGGTGCTGTATCCAGGTCGCAACCGGCGATGATGAGAAGAATCAGAAAAATAAGACTTCTCGTAATGGGTATTAATAGAGGGATTCCAGCATATTCATAAGTTGGGTTGTGATTCATATATTGCTCCCTATACGCTTAGCTGGACAGATATGGGGACCGACACGATAAAATTAGTCAGGACTTACGCAATTTTGACCGTAGGGCACTCTGTTAGATAGCGTTCACTGAAAAACACAGACGTTTTGGTGGCACAACCTAACAGGTTATGCTACAAAAGAGCATCATGTGTAAGTCCTATTAGTTATCCATCTCCGTAAAGTTCTGTTCCCCGAGACGCGCCGTGATTTCTGGAAACTCCCGCTCGTTAAATACAAGCTGAAAGATACCTTCGCGTGTTGTTCCTTCACGGACACACATGGTACCGACGTTATTGAATGTATCTTCAAGAGTCTTCAAGACCTTTTTCTTATATTCGGTATCAAGGTTGCCGCCAAGATGCTCACCCTTTGTCTCGAAAATCAGGACGCGTGTTACGTCACCAAATTCACTCGTCATTGCAACGAAATCCGGGTAGATACGTCCCTGTTTCCAACCCTGCACGTAATACTCACCGCGTTGACGAACAGCGATTCGATGCCACCATTGTAGTGCGCGCCGTTCATCAAGATAATAGGCAAATTTCTTTTCAAATTCGTTATCAAAATGTTGTTCAAACACGGGTTCAAAGAGGCTGAGTTGAACAGGGTTCCCATACCTTGTGAGCGGTCTATCGTTGGCTCTGACCTCTATTTCATACTGGTCTCGGAGTTTATAATTCGGCTCTCCTGTCTCTAAGTCAAATTTGATTTCACCTTTCTCTAATTTTTTACGAAAGATCTGCTCTGCTTGCTGTTCGACTTCACGCTTTACATGCTCCCGCAGGGCATGGACGAGATAAGAACGCCTATCGTAAATATCTTCTTCGGTTTCGCCGTTTTGTCTAAGGCTTTCGCGCATCTGCGCTGCAATACGAGCCGCTCGCCAGGGATTCGGCAAAAGGTCTGAAAGACGGCGCGCAAAATCGGAGATGCCGACTGTTTTGTCAATATAGGGTTCCTGATCGGGATGGTAGACAGGCGGTGCGTCTCCAACGTCAACGGCTGCAGATTGCCATATCATCGTATCGGGTGCAGAAGCCTTCAGATCGGGTGCTTGAATTGCTGCCCACTTTATATGGGGTAGAATATGCGATTGATAATTGAGTTGAATCCACTCGTCCCCATTCTTATGGAGCACCATCGGCAAATAGATCTCCTGACCTCGAAATCGCGCTCGGCGTTTCACGGTTTGTGTGCGTAAATCGAGGAGTTCCTGTGTATCTGCAGCACCAATGACCTCATCGCCTAAACCGGTGAGACCTTCGGATTCTAAACCTTTCTTGACTTGCTCGACGGCGACAGCGACATCTGTGTTATTGCAATAGACATAACATTGATCCAATGCTTTTCGTCCGGTGAGTTGGGCATGCGGTTGCCGCATCACACGTCCTACAAGTTGTGTGATTGCTTTTTGCGCTTGTGTATTGTCCAACATGACCAAGAGGTAAGCGAAGGGGCAATCCCATCCTTCCATGAGTGCGGCTTTTGTGATGATCCAACGGACCTGGGACATTTTAGAAAGCAGATCTTCGTCTTGAAGCTCATCATTTTCGGCGGATTTGACGCGAATCGTCTCCGGTGGTATACCTAAACGTATAAGATAGGCGCGCGCGTCTTCGGCATGGATACGCTCACCATCTTGCTGATCCTTGCCTGTCCGCTCGACTCGGACAACGGCGATGGGTCGGATATATCGGTTGGTGGTATTTTCAAGTGCCTCTGCTTCTTTATTGAGTCGTTCAAGTTCGTCAACTGCTTGCTGCAAAGTGTATTGCCAATCGTCCCGCCAAGAAGTCGTTTCCGCATTTTTCCTGAAATTGGATTTCACTTGTACAGGTAACTTAATCATCTCCTCCTGTTTTAGGGCGGTTCCGTCAATATCAACGAGTAGATTGCTGATGCCGCGGTTGGGTGTAGCAGAAAGTTCTATTATCATTTGGGGATCAAGGCGATTGATGGAGCGGGCAAATTCTTCGTTTGCTTTCTGTCTTTTCGCGCCATACGCTTTATGTGCTTCGTCTAAAACAATAATAGGACGGAGCATTTTAAACACATTAAACAAACTCTGTTTAACGACTCCACCTTCCGCTTCACTTTTACACTCCAGATCGGGATATTCATTTCGCATGCGAGTGTCGCCGAAAATGTCGTCACTGTCGGGGAAAAAACTGGGATATTTTCCGGTGTCTTTGAACATCCGGAGGAATTCCTTGCCTTTTTGTCGATTCGCCGCTGGCAACATCAGCAGCATAACACAGAGGTAATTGGCAATATCGTCTCTATTGAAAGGGTCATCCTTTTCGAGCATTTTGACTTTACCGGCACTGGCGCGCTCCAACATTTTACGGTAAGGGTGTTCTTTGTCCCATAAAGCTTTTTTGGTTTGTGCATAGATTGCTCTCGTCGGCACAATCCATAGTGTTAGCCCACGTTGCCGATGGAGACGTTCCAAAGCGGATGCTGCGAGCAGGGTTTTCCCGCCACCCGTTGGGACTTTAAAACAGATATGTGGAATGGGACGTTTTGCGTCGTCGGTGCGTGTAACGTAGTCGCCGGCAGTTGGGGCAACGCCGTCGTTCTGTTTCAAATTCTGCCATGCATTTTGGGGGTAATTATGCAACTCGGCGGGAATACTATCAACACCTGCTTGTTTCAGTGCCTCTATAGCGGTTTTTGAAGTATTTTCAGCCTCAGATAGTGCCTCTAACCAGCGGGTAAAAGCGTCCAATGCGTTCTGTTGATA
>VXZL01000368.1 GCA_009845505.1 Candidatus Poribacteria bacterium
TGTACTCACTGGATTTTGCTGAAGATATAATTCGTCATTTACAGATTTACCAAGTGAGAGTTGAGACAGAGGATGATCAACATCAAGCTCTCTAGCTTTGTAGTCTGCATCTTCACGGTTTTCAATAATGTACCAATTTATTTCACCAGAGTTATCAATACCTACTGCTGTTCCAGATTGAACTTGAGTAGGGTGTAACAATTCACTAATTTGCTTTTCGACTTGAAGGAATAAACCGACATATTTCAGATGGACATCTGCCTTATTGAAATATGTTCTTCGCGCCTCGTACATAATTTCCAAGGCTCTTTCGGGTTTGGACCCAATCTGATGCAAGTGGACAAGGTTAAAATGGGATTGTAGAGATAGATTTTTCAGGTCAAATGATCTTTCTAGCAGACGATAAAATTCCTCAAAGTTATTTAATCTGTAGTGGACGTAGGCGAGATGCATTTGCATATCGGTATCATCTGGAAAGGCTCTTAGATACGCCTCACATACAGCTAAGGCGTTACTCAAATCTCCTATTTTTTCGTAAATTTCATATTCGATTTTGGATACGTTTTCAAGTGGACCCTCATATTTCTCGCGTAGTTTACGGCAAAGTTCAAGTGCTTTCTTTATTTCACCCGCGTTATAGTAACTTTTGAGCAGCCATTGTGTCAATTCAGAGTTCTGTTCCGTGTCGGCAAGTTTTTCATAAAGTGTCGCAGCTTCTTTAAATTGTTTATGGATGTAGAGTTGGTCCGCCAATTCCACAATTTCTAGGAATTCTTCGCTATCTTGGGCATAGTTGTACGCTTCTTTGAGATGTAAGAGTGCCTCATCGTGTTCTCCAGCTGCGTTGGAAATCCGCGCCGCGTCAACAAGATACAATATATTTGTTGGGCACGATTCGCACATGTTTCTGGAAATTTGCTGTGCTTCTGTAAAACAGCCCTGATCAATATAAATCCTAATGAGTAAGCGATTCGCCTCTTCTTGTAATTCCGAAGATGGGTTTGTCGTTAAAAAATCGTTGAGTCTTGTAATAGCTTCCTCAAAGCGGTTACTAGCAGATAGAATATTGGCGAGTATGATTGGAACTTCGGGGACTTCTGAAACAGATTGGATTTTTTCTATGAATTCAATAGCGTCTTCTCTTTTTCCATCCTCAAATGCTGATATGGCTCGTTTCTTTAGCAAATCAGAATTTAGTGGTTCAATTTCTAATGCTGTGTCAAGGTCCTTTATTGCCTCCTTCATTTTTCTAAGATGAAAATGTGCCATACTTCTGTTAATAATCCAATTTACTCGAAAGTCTCGTAATTCGGTTCTGGAAACGCAGTCCCATGCTTCTGTGAGAAGTTCAATTGCTTGCCTTAATTGCTTCTTTTGTGCTTCGTCAAATTGCTTGGTAACCACAGTAAGTTGATTAGCCAATGCTTGTTCAATTAGAATAGCTGCCAGAGCAGCTTTAAAATCAGGAACGTCTCCTTGTTCTTGTGCTACTATGGTTTCTCGCCATTTTCTTGCTTCTTCAATATTCCCGCGTTGCTTAGCAATGTCACTGATGGCATAAGCAATTTGTGGGGTTTCCCGTAAATCCTTGGGAACTTTAGCAATCACTTCTTCAAGAGTTTCTTCATCTGCGGAAATTGCAATCAGAACAACACGGGCATTCACATTTGCTGGATTCCTATCTAATGCTTGCTTTGCATAGTCCGCTGCTTTCCCAGTTTCTTCCAATAACAAATGCGCTAAAGCACAATTAGATAAGGCTTTTTCTTCTTCAGGATTATATTGAAATGCTTCAAGCAGCAATCTTGCCGTTTCCTGCTCGTTATTGAGAGCAAATTGGGCTGCCGCCATATTTGTTAAAATGTTGAATTTTTGACTCGTCGAAGCGTCTGCCCAGATACGTTTCTTCTGAGTATTAAGTAACTTGAAAGCAGTCTCAGGTTGATGAGTCTCAAGTAAATCTTTCGCCATGTTAATTGTCGATTGACGTTCTGTCTCAATATCATCCGGAATACTTATATCAAGATGTCTGTTGACAGTATTAGTTAGTTTAGCAACTTGATCTAATACTTTCCAGTTTATATCAAGGTTTTCCTGAGATGTTGTCTTAATCGTGTCAGTATCATCTTTGATTGCTTCGGTGTCGTTTTTGATGGCTTGGATGTTTTCAGTTAGGCATTCTTGAACTTCCAATTGCACGTGTTCAATTTTCTTCAATAAATCCGAAAGCAGAACTTGCGCGTCTGTTTGGTTGACAGAACTCCTCTGAATGAATTCAAGAGCGATTTGATTGAAAGCTTCTTGCTTAAATGGTAGTTGACCGTAGAAATTAACAATGGTTTTTTCAAAAACAGGGCGAAGTTTTTGCTCAAGATCTTCATCCACTAATTGATGATCGGGTAGATTTATACAATCTCGGAAATGAGCAGTGATTTTTGTGAGTCTTTCATTTTCCTTCAGTGACCTTAGTTTGGCTATATCAGTGTCCTTAAGTGAAGCGATTACGCTATCAAATTTATTAGGGTCCACACTGATTGTTTTAGGGTTACGGGTTTTGGTAAAACCAATGAGACTTGATGCATATTCCTTGACTGCCTCATCAAGGCACTTCTTAAAGAGATCCTCGGCTGTAATTTTGCTGAAGTGTTTTAGAGCAAGGTCGATACCACCAATAACCGAAGTTGTTGTACCTACAATGCCATAAGTTGTGAGTGCTAATTCAAGTATTGCCATGGGTCTTCTCTTCCTGTTAAGTACTTCTGTCTGCCCTGAGATCTTGCTATATTAAGTTTTCCAGTTTGCGTATTTGTTGATACACTTATTCTTCCTTATTATAGCATGTTTAAGCAGCTCAGTCAAGAGCTTAAGCCAAGATCAGCAGAGCCATTCAATTGTCAGTTTCTTGAGAATTTGCGCCGAAGCATCGTGGACTGGAGCTCGCTCGAACAGCAAGATGTCGGGATTAGGAAATCCCTCCTACAGAAGAATTGAATGCTTCTGCCAAGATCATTTTGCTTCTGATTTTGCCTATTTTGGATCGGGAGCTGCAGTTAAGAGATTGCTCCTATCAGTTCAATCACCATACCAACTCGGAAAAGCAATCCCTTTCAACTTAAGCTTCGCCAATTCTGCATCAAGGTCACATTTGGATTTCTTCCCTCCATGGATACTCGGCTCAGCACAGAGCATCTCACGCAGCGTCTGCATGGAGGCAAGGACACCTATATCCTTGATACCAAGTACTTCCGTCAATAGGTTGGTATCTAATTCGTGTCGGACAGGATCGTGAGCGCACTCGTTGACAGGCAGCATCCGCTTATGCTTCAATCGTTCAAAGACCGATTCAGCGTTCGATAACGCTTCTTCAGAAAGTGCCCGGACATCCAGCGTTGGTGTTGTCGCTAACGTCTTGAGTGTTAGAATACCGCGTCCTGACTGTTGCTTCCCACTATGTATCCAGTGACACATCAGTCCTAATGTTGAGTTGCACCAGAGAACAAAAGCGGTCTCGTGCCGTGGGTTTTCAAATGCAACGTTGGGTATTCTGTTAACGCCAACCGAGGGGTTTTCTGTTAAGAGGACGAGGGTTGAGTTGGCATTAAAGCGCAGGTAAAGATTGTAATGAGCTCTGCTATTTTTTGTAAGGATTTTTGAAAGAATATCCTCTGTGTTCCTACGCGGAATTCCCCGAGAATCAGGGTTGACAAGCATTGACCGCTGGGTTTCACTGTTCAAACTCCACAGACAAGGGTACCCATCACTGTTGGCATCACCTTTAACCATGTCAAATGGTCCATCCCTTCCGTAGACACTTTCTGGGTGCCATCCAACCTGCCCTATATCCTCTACACGACACATAGGAACATTAACGTTAGTTGTTTGCATAGGTAGATGTAGTATCCCTTTTTGTATCCTGTAAGCAGACTGAATCAATGCCATCGATTGTACACGGGACACTTCCCAACCTTCACCAAGCAAGAGCGGACAGTTTAGCATTTGTCCAACGATATCATCACCAATTCTGATTATGTCTCCGCCATTAGGGGGATCTTCTAACCGTCTCGTGCTGCTATTTTGGTTAATATAGTTTGCAATTTCCACCGCTTCGAGGGCACTCTGTGGTCGTTGGTTCAGACATACGAATTTCCCCCGTCCCGTATCAGAACCCACTCCCTTCTTTGCTACCACAATGCATTCCGTCATGTTTGTATCCGCGGAGAACGCTGCGTCTTCTGATTTTGCTTCAGCGATAGTAATCACTACTACTTTCTGATATTCCGTCGCCAGCATATCTCGCACCTTTTGCATGGGAGAGGAGGTTTGAAGTGTCGCTGGCAGGGTATAGGCGATGGTCCCTTCGTGTTTTAGTTTGCGATCCGCGAGGTCAACAAAATAAGAAACGAGACCGCTCAATCCGTGTGCTACGCGGGAGTCTTTATTTCGCAATGCAGCCTGCATCGCCTTCTTATCTTCTTCTGGCCGGTCACTGCCCTGGAAAGTTGTTTTCGGTACACCACTCCCTTGATCTGTTCCTGGCTTTGTAAACGGAGGATTCTGAATGATAATATCAAATTCGCCGTGTTTGAACACATGTTGCGTTTCTACCGCTACGCTCTCTGTCCCGCCGAGTTGTTGTGCTTGGGTATCCATTCCTTTGAAAACGGGAGTGTTGTCGAGCCAATCGAGTGCACCTATAGCGTAGGTTCCGTTATCTTGTTTCCCATAGGGAGCTGTAATAATTCTGGTTCCACGAATTTTTAGCTCTGCGTAAGTGCTGGCGAGTGCAGCTGCCGTAAGGTGCGTAGCATTGGGCATAATGTCTGCACCACCGATATTTTCCTCAAGCATTTTCTGGTGAATGTCTTTACCGTTTCCACCTTGCTGTTCATAGAGAGACAATATGCGTTGATAGACTCCATTAAGGAGCGCGCCCGTTCCACAAGCAAAATCTGCGACTTTCGGGAGTTTGCCTTCCGGTAGTTTCGGCAGCACGAGGGTTGATAACAACACTGCGCTTTCTGGTAGTGTATAATTCGCTTTGACGTATTTCCTATCGGTGATAAGTTTTTGGAAGACGATGCCGGCGAGTTCGTGAATCTGTGCGATGCCGGTGTCAACGAGGTCTCTGGCTGCTTCACAGAGGAGGGTTAAGACGGGTTTGACTAACCTGTCATCAGTGGCGAGTGCCTCAACGAGATAGCGAGCATCTTCAAAAATAGGACGGTAATTGACTTTTAGGATAGTGTTCCAGTCGGCGATAACATCGGCGTAGTCAATTGTTGGCAGGAGTTGTCGAAGTGAGCGGACGGATTCCATCTCTGCTTTGCCAGCAAGCGAGCTCTGAAACACGAAGGCATCGGTGATAATCAGGGCTGCCATGCGGAGGGTCTGTAGATTGAGGTGTCGCGATTCGGAGATCGCTCCTACAGAGACGGAGTCTTTGGAAAAGACTTCTTGATGGAGGATTGTCTCAATTTTTGTGCCGATGGCACGATGATCGGCGATTGCGTCTTCAAGGAGATGGGCTGCACTGTCAATGCTGTATTCCAAATCCTGTGCTGCCTGTTCCAATTGAGAGTTGGGTATTGCGCCGACGTGTAACGCGTTGGCAATGTCTCCTACTGTGCCAGTTGCCCATCCATTTTCTGGAAAGTGTCCGACGGTGCCTCTGAGGGTACTGATGAGTTTGTATTGTAGGTCGTCTGCCTCACGGAGTTGCGGATTGATGTCGCGTCCTGGCATCGTCTTAAAACGGTCAGGATACAGAATCGCCATGACGTTGTTGAGGGTTTTCGTGGCGGTATGGTATTCTGCTTCGAGTTCGTAGACGAGTCTGGTTTCGGCTTGTTTGATGAGGTTTTTGGCGTTGGTAGTTGTGGCGAATTTGGCTTCGATGCCGATGGGTTCTCTACCGCGTTCAATCACGAGTGCATCGAGTTCACTGTTGCCTTTGATGAAGGCGTTGACTTCTGTTTCGAGTTCCCATCCGTGACGCATGTTTCGTAGGATGTTCACCAGTTCATTTGTAATTGTTGTTTCGCGTCGGTTGGGCATGGTGTTTCCTGTTACCGCGTAGGCTGATCCGGTGGCTGCGGTTGAGAATCAAACCCGTAGATACGGCGCATCGTCGGGGTCGCACGCGCAACGACCTCCGGTTTGAGATGATGCACAAAATCGAACATCGGCTTCACAAAAGAACGACAACAGAAACATATTAACGCGATGCGTTGTTTGTCGGTTTTATTCGCACCCGCAGAATGCCAAATCGCACCGTTGAACAGGAACACAGAGCCTTTCGGAGCAGATAACCGGACTTCGTCGGGATGGTGTGTCGTACCGGGGGGCGGTTTTTTCCGCTTAAGATGAATACCTGGAACGTGGCGTGTGCCGCCGTTTTCTGGCGTGAAATCGTCAAGGAGCCAGAGACTGTTCGCGACCAACGGAAAACTGGGGAGCGGCTCGGGCATCGTTCCTACGATATGATCGACGTGGTAGCCGCCATCAGTTGCCCCCGGGTCGATGATGTTAGAGGTGAGCGTACTGAGTGTATAATCAGGACCGAGCAGGTGTTCAAAGAACGGCATTACCTTGGGATGAGCAACGAGTTTTTCATACATCTGTCCTTTGTTTACTAACCAACGGACGTGTTGCCCATACCCATCGGTGTGTTGGCGCGCCAACCCGTTCTGCTGCTCTTCCGCTGCCAGTCGGCGTATATCGGCTCTGTAGACTTCAATCTCCGCATCGGAAAGCACATCTGGGATGACGATGCATCCCTGCTCGTCTAACTGTTGCTTCTGTGCGTCGGTGATACCCATTTTGTGTTCTCCTTCAATAGGCGAGGTTAGGAATGCACATCGCATGAATCAGAATCAACGGTATGAAGTCCGTATGGACTTCACCGGGTATTTATGCCTTAGGGCATTCCCCGGGAGCGTGTACGCTGCAAAACCTCGCCTACCAGATGTTAGGTGAACGGTTCGGAACCTCGCCTACCAGATCCTTTTTCTCTCCAGAGGCACCCCTCCTTGCGAGATAAAGAACGTTAATGCAGAAGCCTCTTAAAATCCGCGTCATCCGTGTCATCTGTGATAATCCGCGATTCAGACAAAGGGAATTATGCAGCAAAGGGTTTCAGACAATCTTCATAGACGTTAAAGCGTTCACCTTCGTGCTCTTCGGCATCGACAAGTTTCAGCCAAAGTGCGCTGTCCTTCTTGTCACCACTTAACTGCCGACGGCTGCCGAGATTCGACGGATCCGGTCCGCTCCAGACGACTTCCCCGCCTTGCATATAGATGAAGTTATCGCGATACCGGTCGATAAGGTCTCTCTGGTTTTCTTGATAGACTAACCCTTGCTCACAGGTTGTCCGTCGCCAATTAGCGACCGTTTCTGGCGTGTCCGTTTCGACCGAATCAAACTCCGCCAACGGGGCAGTGACTTCGCTCTCCCAATCAATCTCATCAAGGTTGACAGTCCCATATCCACGTTGTGCAGCGATGAGGATATGGTTGCGATCGCGTTTGAACGGAGGCGTGGGCCAGTCGGACTGCGGATCGTGCCCCATCAGGTGCATACCGACAGCATCCGTAGTGATTGGATGATCGCCAGCAACGAGAGCATTACAGATTCTGCCTTCACCGCCCCACTCGCGCCCCCACTGTCCCGTCAGTGCGTCGATGATGTTGAGGCACGGCTTTGTGATGAGTGCCAAATCGGGGAGTACGTAAGAGAGACGGATGAGGTGGTGATAATAACTTCGAGTTCTGCCTTCGGGGAGGATCATCGGTGGCAATCCGAAGAGATTCTTTGTGCATAGCGTGATGCCCATGAAAGCGTGGTTCTTCATCTTCGCCACAGAGACGACCGCATCTGCATCGTCGAAGCAGGCACTCAGTGTATAGCGATCGAACATGGAGCCGCCACCCGGAACGTCGTAGGTCTTAAACGGCGGTAGGTTGGAATCGACGAATTGCACATCGAATTCTTTCAGGTGGTGTAGGTAGTTGAAATTCGGAGGCATCCGATGCCCGTGGGTATACGGATTCGTATCGGTAGCGACGAGCTGCGCCGTGGTGTGTTCCTTGATGAGTCGCAGAACGGCGCGGCAGGTGGCATCGTCTACTAATTCTCGGCGACGCCCTTCGTAGTAGATAATCCGCTCAGGGGGTTTCATCATATTGAATTTCATAACCACCTTCTTGGCGGTTTCAATCGGTTTCCAAGCGCGAGTGAGCGGGTCAGTGATACGGCGGAGGGTCTGATAGATTTCCTCTTCCGTGGCACGATAATCGCAGTGCGCTGCTCTAACTTTGAACTGTTTTTCCATTGGGGTCTCCATAACAAATAGTTAATTCGCTAAAATAATATGAAATTTTGGACAATTTTTGGACCTCGCTCACGAAGCGTTAGTCATCTGACAAGCGTGCTTTGAGACGCTCGAGTTCTTCACGCAGGCGTGAGACTTCCGCTTCCGCTTCCGCGCGTGCGGCGGCTTCACGCGCGCGTGCGGCGGCTTCACGCGCGCGTGCGGCGACTTCTTGTTCAACGCGCTGCTCTGCTGCCTCTGCAGCCTCTGCAGGGGTTTGCAGCCAGCGTCCTGTCGTCTCCTCATAAACGGCTAACCCCTCATCTAACAGATGGAACGATACGCCTAACGTCACAGAAGGGATACTACCATCTGCGTTCTCGGGTATCCGCTCATAAGTTCCATCTTTGAGGCGAAACCCCATCAGCGGTGTCGGCAAATAGCGTCTATCTATATCACAGAGAAAATACTCCGGTATTCCCATTGACGCGTAATGTGCCTTTTTATGCCCTAAGTCATTTTGAAACGTCCCTTTGCTCGAAAACTCCATCACGAAGTCTGGCGGCTTCCCCTCTTCCCACGCCTTATAGGTGCGGCGGAGTTTCTTGCCTATGCCGAAAGAGACGAGGATATCGGGCGAGACGGCGGTGCGGCCGGGACCCTCTATATCATACATCATGAGAGTCCCGGAGACATAAGTATCCGGGTTATCCGCGAAGAAGCCGTCAAAACGTTGCCGCAAGTCGATGATAGCCACTGCGTGCATATCCGTTTCAGCCATAGGTTTTCCATCCGATTCAGGATATAGGTCGGCAGTTTCTGTGGGAGCGTAAGGGATGTGGCGTGAATTCGGATACGTTTCCATGAGAACATCTCCTTTTCCACAAAGTGATTGAAAGAACAAGTGTATGTCACTCGGGTGTCTGTTAAGTATACCTAAAAAAATTCCATAAGTCAATCTTTTTGAAAAGGTCACATCGCTTGCTGGCGCAAAAGGCGACGCATCACCTTGTTAGAAGCGGTTCGCGGTAACGCGTCTACGATAACGACATCGTGAATCCTAAACAACGGATTGAGGTGTTCGGAAAGTGAGGCTTGCAACATGGTGTGAAGTTCCTGTTTTGTGGGTGCCGATTCGGGTTGTATCAGCACGGCATAGATG
>VXZL01000478.1 GCA_009845505.1 Candidatus Poribacteria bacterium
AAGAAATATCTAAAATCAGGTGTGTCTTTAATATAATTGACAGACTCGGCATCTACGCCGAAGGCTCTGAGGAGTTGTGGATTATCAACCATAATTTCAACGAATTCGGGGGTCAAGCGCGCACGATTTTCAGGGGGCTCAAGCCACGCAAGGATATTCGGCAGCACACCTTGAACTTCCGGTTGTTGAAACGTTTGTCCGTACCTATCGAACAGCTGTGTTGCAAGGGTGACCTTCGGATAGACAGTCGGCGGGGTGCTACGGCGTCTCGGGAGCGTTGTCGTGAAATGCGTGGTGTTCAGATAAATCTCAAAGAACATCCCCCAATTCCGCTCATTATCACTGACCTTGACCAAGAGGAGGTTATCCCCGGCGTTGAGATTCACACGGAAGAAGTCCTGAATTCCTGTCGTGCCTCTGTCAACATCGTTGATATGGACGACTTCGCCATTGAGCCAGACTTTGACGGCGTCATCACTCCCTACACCCATCTGAACGCTCGTCTGGTTGCGAGGCGAAATAACGTTAATCAAGGCGTACGCCGTATGGTAGTCCAAATTCCGCTCCGCACTCAGGCCTATCTCATTGACGACTTCGTTGACATTGTTAGCATAGCATCCCAAAATCCAGAACAGACAATCGACAGTCGGGCGGATGCGTCCGCGTGTCCATCGCAATTGTCCCACGGTATCGTGTTCATTAATACCGTGTTCAGCAACATAACGTTCGGTAATCGCGCCTTGGCTGGTTATGGCGAGGTAGTCGGTCTTAATATTCGCGCCTTTTGCAATCATCCACAGCCAAGGACCTTCTATGTAAGCCGCTGCCGGCGCGTAGGCGGAGCCTGTAAGCAAAATTGCTATCAAATAACACTGTATCCATTTCGACTTAATAATATCCATTTCGACGCAAAGACCAAGCAGGCAAAGTTTCGTGAGAGTATACCACATTATAGACCGAGTGTCAAATTCAAAAGGTTTCACTCCGCTGGCGAGAAAAAAATAAAATGACAGAAAATCTAAAATACTGGTATAATTCGCATATCTACCAACATTGATAGACAGAGATTTTTGATTCAAAAGGATATAAAAGATGAAATTTAAACGCGAAGCAATTTTAGCCCAATTGCGTACCAATATTGACGCTGGTAAACCCATTATTGGAGCGGGTGCAGGCACAGGGATCTCCGCGAAATGCGAGGCAGCTGGTGGGATTGACCTGATTATTATCTACAACTCCGGCAGATTCAGAATGGCGGGGAGAGGCTCACTCGCTGGCATGATGCCCTACGGCGACGCAAACCAGATTGTTGTCGAAATGGCGAGCGAAGTACTACCCGTTGTTCCAGATACACCCGTTCTCGCGGGAGTCTGTGGCACGGATCCGTTTCGTTTGATGGATGTCTTCTTGAAACAGATAGACGCAATCGGGTTTTCCGGGGTTCAGAACTTCCCGACGGTAGGACTGATTGATGGGACGTTCCGTCAACTGCTTGAGGAGACCGATATGGGATACGGGCCTGAGGTAGAGATGATTCGGACAGCGAGTCAGATGGGCATGCTCACGACCCCTTACGCCTTCAACGAAACCGAAGCGGAACAAATGGCGGATGCCGGGGCAGACATCCTCGTCGCACACATGGGACTGACAACGAAAGGCTCCATCGGTGCACAAACCGCTCTCACGCTTGCAGCTGCCGCCAAACGGGTGCAAGCCATTCACGACGCAGCGAAAGCGGTCAATCCAGAGATTCTTGTTATCTGCCACGGCGGTCCCATTGCGGAACCCGAAGATGCAACATACGTTCTGGAAAATACTGAAGGTGTTGTCGGATTCTACGGGGCATCAAGCGCGGAACGTCTCCCGACAGAGCGTGCAATCACGGCACAGATTGAAGAATTCAAGAAAATTCGGTTATAGTCTTCCGTCAATTGGTAGGCGCGGTTTCCCAACCGCGCCGGTTCATCATTAACACTTACTCACAACGGCAAAACGCCAGCGTATTTAACACCTGTCAAATAGGCGACATCGCGCACCCACGTTGTCAGATCGTCAGGATTGAACTGATTCAGATGGGTATGTCCGCAAGCGCGCGCTAATACTTGCATCAGCGACACAGAAGCACCGAGAAAGCGATTCAGACGTTGTGCGGCGACCTGTACCTGTAGTCGAGAGCGCAGATGCGCCTTCTGGGTTGCAATGCCGACGGGGCAGTTATTCGTATGACATGCCCGCATCCCGATACACCCGATGGCTTGCATCGCTGAGTTTGCAATCGCGACACCGTCGGCACCGAGTGCCAACGCCTTGGCAAAATCTGCTGCGGTTCTCAAACCGCCGGTAACAATGAGCGTGACATCGCTGTTTCCTGTCTCATCAAGATATTTTCTGGCACGTGCCAACGCGGGCATCGTTGGCACGGATATGTTGTCCCTAAACAGAAGCGGTGCAGCCCCTGTCCCGCCGCCTCTGCCATCAAGGATGATATAATCCACGCCGACGTGAAGTGCGGCTTCGATGTCTTTTTCAATGTGCTGTGCTGAGAGTTTAAACCCAATCGGAACACCGCCGGTCTCCTTCCGCACCCGTTCCGCAAATTTGGCGAAATCGTCAAGCGTTTCCCAATCGGGGAATCGTGCCGGTGAAATCGCGGGTTCCCCCGGACGCAACCCACGCACCGCTGCGATCTCCGCTGTTACCTTGTTCCCCGGGAGGTGTCCACCCGTTCCTGTTTTCGCGCCTTGTCCACCCTTGAAGTGGAACGCTTGGGCGTGTTCGAGTATATCATAAGCGAATCCGAACTGTGCTGAAGCGAGTTCATAAAAGTAACGACTGTTTGATTCCGCTTCCGCCAATAACGTTCCGCCTTCCCCGGAGCAGATCCCCGTCCCTGCCATTTCTGCCCCCTTCGCGAGTGCGATCTTCGCCTCGGCTGACAAGGCACCGAAACTCATATCGGAGACAAAAATCGGAATTTCCAGTTTCAGCGATTTTTTCGCCCGCGGACCGATAACCAATTCAGTCCCAACCGGTGCGTCGTCAAGATGTGGCGTTTTGTGAAGCTGCGCAACTACAAACTGAAGCGCGTCCCAACTCGGTAAATCCTCTCGTAGCACTCCCATTGCTTCGGTCTGCCCGTGGTGTCCGACTTTACTCAGCCCGTGGCTTGCCAATTCCCGAATTTGAGCGACGTAAGGTTCTTCGGATGTGCCATAGATGTCTTGATAGGTACCCTGATACGCATCACGACGGTAGGGTTGCGGGTTCCGGTGTTCCCACTCTCGAATCTCGTCTTCATCAACATAGACAGCATCGTCTTCTATCCACGCTGTAAATTTAGCAAGGCGTTCCTCGTTGTGATATTCGCTAATACCCGTATCGTAGCGGTAATCCCAATAGTGAACACCACATATCAGATTCTCTCCATCAATATAACCGTCTGCCAGCAATGCCCCACGGTGATGACATCTACCATAGAGGACAGAAACCTCGTCGTCATATTGGATAACGACGAGGTCAACATTTGCAACCAAGGCATAAGCCGGTTCGCGGTCATTGAGTTCGCTGAGGTCAGCGATCTTTGTTTTTGTCATTTTCTTAGGACTTGTCCGAGGCACAACGCGCTACACTACGAATTCTATAAGAAGAGTGTAGAGAAAAGAAAGCAACTACAGCTATGCCCAGTGAGTCCATCCTCCTAACTTACTCTTCGAGATAATTTTCATTGACATAACGCGTAATGATCTCAATTTCTTCCTCTTCGAGATAGAGTCCATGCTCTATCATTCGTGCTATCACCTCAGTTGTCTCCTCCTCAGAGCGAGGTGGATAATCTTCAACATCGGTGATAGGATGGCATTGCGAGCACTTGTCCTCAAAGAGTATTTCCGCTTCTGCTTCATCGTAAGCGACTGCTGGTATACCTGTTGTCGCTTCCGCCTCCATAGCGCCTGTCGCTATCTGAACAGCCTCTTTCGCTTCCACTGCGCGCATCTCTTCTTGTCGCTGTTCCCGTACGGAAACTTGGATATCCGGCGTAATCGCGATAAGATACGCTGAGACCGTCCACTCTTCTTCTTGATAAATAGGTTCACCAATCATCGGTTTTATCGCCATACGATTCACCAGACGTACCCAGTCTGTGGGTGTGCGTGGTTTCACGAGGATAGTGCGTAAATCGTGGCAGACGACGCACTTGCGTTGTAAGACGTGCTGCCCCTCGCGTAATTTCCGTTTCGATGCGAGCTGATCAAGCGGAGCCTCTGCTGGCAATCCGGCATTTTCGAGTAATCTGCGGGTTCGCGCGATGCCTTCTTCGCTGAATGCCCCTGTCTGCGTCCGCAACGCTGCCTCACGAAACGTGAACGGCACCGACAGCCCGATTAACAGATAGGTACAGATCAGCAGACACGTGCCAATATAGGGCATGGATTCCTCAAAATGTCGGAAAAATCGGAGGATAGCAATCTTGACGAGAATCAACACACCAATTGTAATACCAAGCATTAGGTGTGCAACGGTGCGCGGCGGTAGTTCGACTTGGTAGTTCCACAAACGCGGCACCATGTGCCACATCATAAATACATAAAGGATCGCATACGCATAACCGATGAGTCGATGGAGCAGCATCAATGAAGGTGGAGCCTCACTGGTATGTGTCTCTTTATCGAACGGGTAGCCCCATAACTTAAACATCAAAAAAACAGAGGCATTCGCGAGTCCTAAAAAAATTAGACCCAAGATTGCACTCGTTGAAGTAGACATATCGGATATTCCTTTTTTTAATCTGGTGACAAGCGTGTGATAAGGTTTTATGTAGCGTTGTGGGTGACACTTCCAGAACTGCACTGCGCCGTTGTTGCAGTGCTACTGGCTTTGGCCAAGGTTGGAATCACACCTATGTCTCTAATACGGGACGATTTAGGCGAGAATGATAGGGTGGCTCCATCACGGCGCGTTGACGTTCGTTTGCCCATTCGGGGACCGGATAGGCGGGAACATACGCCATATTGCCTGCTGTGTAGCGCGTCAAGATTGAACGTCTCGGATGCTCGGCAGTCCACCGCAGTGTCCCGTGCGTTACTGCCTCCGTGAAGATCGCCACATCACCGGCTTCACAGACAACCTGTCGGATATGCTCCTGATGCTTCTGATAAAGTCGCATCTCCCGAGGACACGGATAGTTGCTCTTATGGCTCCCTGGAATTACGATTAACCCACCTGCTCCCGGCGGCACGTCGGTTAACTGGAACGTAACGACAGTCAAACCATTATGCATGCGTCCATCACGAAAGATATAATACTGATTCGGGTCAAAACCGGGTCCAGAGGAACCATGAAAAGTATGCCCCTCCGCCCCCTTGTCCATTGAAAGTAGGAACATCTGATGATCCATCCGAAACCCTTTGCCCAATATTACATTCAGATACGGGATGAGTGTCGGGTGTGCGAGCATGTGTCGGAAGGGGTTGCACCACGGTTCTTCCCAGTGGAGCATACCGCCGAGTTCGCCTCTCCCTTGCTCACCTTTTAATTCTGGCGAACCGCCATCAAGTGCCTGATCGCGGGGACGGACACGCCCCTGATCACTGTGTTTGTCAATTGCTGCGTTGGCGAGGGCTACCTCTTCGGGTGTTAGCACATTCTTGATAACAAGGTAACCGTTCAGATCAAATAGATATTTTTCCTCAGCGTTCATGTTCGATTTCCTCCACCTTGTTTCATCAAATAAGGTTCGTGCGGTTGGAAACCGCACCTACCACTACTACACAGCGTAAGCGACAGAGCCGTCCTCACGCAAAAGTGTCGTGCCGGTATTCATCGGCTGATATGGGGTTTCCTCGATTAAACTATCGTCCAACTCAATACCCAGACCTGGAGCTTCAGGGATCGGAATATAACCGCCTTCTCGCTGATACGCTACTTTATAGACAGCGAATTTCTCAGATTCATCTGCCTTCGTATATTCTTGTGTGATGAAGTTCGGGATACTCGTATCTAAATGCAGCGACGCAGCAGTAATGAGCGGTCCCAAGAAGTTATGTGTAACAACTGCGCTGTGATATGCCTCAGCAAGTGCGGCGATTTTCTTGCACTGTGTTATACCGCCTGCCAGACCGACATCCGGACGCACGTATTGTGGTCCACCTGCTTCAAGAAGTTCACGGAATTCCCAGATACTTACATTGCGTTCACCGACAGCAAGGGGTGTTGTCATCCGTTTCGCTAATTCCGCTTGCGTTGCGATAGTGTCTATCTGAATCGGGTCTTCAATGAAATAGAGATTAAACGGTGCCAACGCCGATTCTAAGACAATACTATTCATCGGTGTCAGTTTCCGATGTACTTCAACAATTAGATCAAGGTCGGGTCCACCACCTTCACGCGCAGCGGCAACGATATCGCGTGCCGTCTTGACGAGCCGATCGACTCCCATATCTTGGAAGCCGCCGACCAAGGGATCAAACTTGAGTGCCGTGAAACCCTCTTCAACAGCCGCTTTCGCTGCTTCATACATTGTTTCGGGTGTGCTTCCGCCACCAAGGAGGTGCAGCCGGATTTTGTCACGGCAATTTCCGCCTAACAGTTCCCAGATGGGTACACCAAAATGTTTGCCCTTGATGTCCCACAGCGCAATATCTACTGCACTGATAGCACCACTCAGCGCGGTCCCACGGAAGGGTCCCATACGGTAGAGGTACTGCCAATGATGCTCAATCCGCAGCGGATTCTGCCCGATGAGATATTTCTTAAACGTACTCACAATGCTATCAACAGCCTCTGGATAGCCCCAGCAAGCGGTTTGTCCAACACCGCTGATACCCGTATCCGTATGAATCCGAATTACATAGCCGTTCCCAATAAAAAACGACTCAATTTTATCAATCTTCATATATCCCTCCAGTTAGAAGTGCCTTAACTTAGTCCGTTGCATTGTATCAGAAGGGGACGAATTTGACAACAACCTTTTCTACAACCCAAACAGTTGACACAAATTCGCGAGCATGTTAATATAATGGCAAGTTTGGGAAATCCGCAATTGCACGCTTCAATGAGGAGGCACATTATGGCGATGTATCGAACTGGAATTGTTGGCGGAAGGCGGGGTGTCCACCACGCCCGACGTTATGAAGGCATCGAAAATATGAAGGTAATTGCCATCTGCGAGATTGACGAGGAACGACTACAAACAGCGGTAGAAGAACTCAACATCCCGGGGTATACAGATTACGTCGAGATGTTAGAAAAGGAAAAACCCGATATCGTCCACGCCGTAACAGAGCCAACAGTCCCACGACATATCTGGGTAGAGCCTGCCGCCGAAGCCGGTGTTAAGGCGTTGGTGATAGAGAAACCGCTCGCACTCAGACCCAGTGAAGCAGAGGCACTCGCCGCCGCATACGAGAAAACAGGGTTGAAGATTATCGTTAATCATCAACGGCGGTATCTGCCTTTTGCCGAAAAACTGCTGGAGTTCTTTGAGAACGATAGCCTCGGCGATATACATTTCATTCGTGCTTGCACCGAAGGCGACATCACTGACATGGATACCCATCTAATGGATGTCGTGCTTTTTGCCCTTAAAGACATTCCGATCACACACGTCTGGGGTGCCGTTCAGGGTGCAGAAACCTATCACATTCCGTACCGGCAATGCCCTGAAGATTTAATGGCGATTTATACATTTGAGAACGGCGCGCGCGTCCACTTTGAATCCGCACGGACAGCATTCGGAACCATCGACTTTCCCAGTAGTAATCCACGGTGCAACCTCGATTTCTGGGGAACGAAAGGCAGAATGTGGTGGCGAGAAAACGGCTCATGGGGATACCAATTTGATGGTATGGCAGAACACTTCGTCGAGAAAACCCACTTCGGTGAAGATGACAAATTCGGACAGCGTGACTTTACACAAGCCATCGCGACTTGGTTGGATGATGAAAATCAACCCCACCGCAACAGATTAGAATTCGCACTGCTCGGTTTCGACCTAATTATGGCGGCATATCGCTCTGCACTCATCGGCAAGCGGATTGCGTGGCCCCCGAAACTCAGCGATGAAGAGTGGGTGGAACTGAAAAATAGGATCGTCGGTCCCTAAAGTCAGAGTCCCGACAATCCGTTCAAACAAACCACAAGGAACAGCAAAAAGATATGCTCAACCAAACCCAAGTTGACACCTTTCAAAAAAAAGGGTTTCTCCTCGGAAACCGCGTCTTAAGCGATGAACAAGTTGACGAATTGCGTTCGGAGTTGGCGCGCGTCATTGATAATTATGAAAAACCTGAGGTTCCACAGCCGGTACGTATTGCGAACCTTGGTGGTAAAGAAGAGAGTCCGGTCTGGCAAATCGTTAATATTTGGGAGGCGAGTTCTGCCTATCACCGACTTGTTCACAATCCGACCATTGTCGAAGAAATTGGGCAACTGACAGCAGCAACAGAGGTGCGCGTCTGGCACGACCAAATCCAATACAAACCACCACAAGTTGGTGGCGTGAACCGTTGGCATCAAGATTCACCGTTGTGGGGGATTCTCATGCCGAAAACGAGTCAAGTAACGGCTTGGGTTGCGTTGGACGATGTTGATGAAAGCAACGGGTGTATGCGCATGGTCCCTGGATCTTATCATTGGGGCAGCCAGATGCCGTTTCTGCGTGAGGTCGAGAACATCGATTCATTGCCGGACCACTTTGAAGGGAAAGAATTAGACGTAGAACTCTGTCCTGTGTCGAAGGGGCATGTCCATTATCATCACGCCTTAACGTGGCACGGTTCGCATGACAACACCAGCAGCGATCCGCGGCGCGCGATTGCGGTGCATTATATGACGGGCGAAACTGTCTACGACGAAAGTGGTAGCCACATCATGAAACGTTTCGTTACTGTCAATGACGGTAATAGATTAGCGGGGCACCATTTTCCACTTGTGATGGATGCTGGAAAACCGACGAAGCCCAACATATAAGTTTTTTTATAGGAGGGAAGAGGTATGCTCAACCAAACCCAGGTTGACACATTTAAAAAAAAAGGCTTCCTTCTTGGAAGCCGTGTTTTGAGCGATGAACAGGTTGAGGAACTACGGTCAGAACTGACCCGCGTTATTGACGATTACGAGAAAGTCGATATTCCGCAGCCCGTTCACATTGTCAATCTCGGTGGCAGGGAAGAGAGTCCGGTCTGGCAAATCGTTAATATTTGGGAGGCGAGTCCTGCCTATCACCGACTCGTTCACAACCCCGTCATTGTCGAAGAAATTGGGCAACTAACAGCAGCAACAGAGGTGCGCGTCTGGCACGATCAGATCCAATACAAACCCCCTAAAGTCGGGGGTGTCAATATGTGGCATCAAGATTCGCCGTATTGGCCGATTCTTACGCCAAAAACGAGTCAGGTAACGGCTTGGGTTGCGTTGGATGATGTTGATGAAAGCAACGGGTGTATGCGCATGGTCCCCGGCT
>VXZL01000094.1:0-8364 GCA_009845505.1 Candidatus Poribacteria bacterium
GGATAGTAGTGGCCTCGGCACACTCGTTTCTGTCAATGTGACTGTCTCGCGAAAGGGAGGACGGACCGCACTCGTCAATGCAGACGCACACATCCGAAACCTTCTTATCCTTGGTCGATTAATGAGCGTTTTCGAGACTTACAATAGCGAAGAAGAGGGAATCCTCGCGCTCACTTCTGATGAAACCTAATAAATCGGGTAGAGCCATTTAGTTCAACCTCTGCCCGGCTTTTGCCTGAATCGAAGACTAAATGGCTCCAACACAATAGAGGAAACCCAGATACGAAATAAGGGAATTTATGGCAAATCAGAATCTTCCGATGTTTACTGTTAGTGCCGGTTTCCACGATCGAGATGGATGTCCGGTTAGTATTGACGTTGATCACCCTGGTGTGAGCCAACTTCACGATTGTCCCGTCACTTTAACGGATGTGGCATCGGGCAGCGTCATATCGGCGCAATGTTATGCCAATGAGGACGGTTCTACTACCTTAAATTGGATACTTGACGGACTCGCTGCCGGTGAATCTCGCACTTATACTCTCTCTGAGGGAAACGTCGCAGGTGAATCAGGCGTTCAGTTCAAAGAGGAAGCCGAAACTATCGCCATCACACTCAATGACCGATCTTTTACAACGTTCCGGTATGCTAAAACGCAGTTCCGACCTTACTTCTTTCCTGTCCTCGGTCCGAATGGACGCGAAGTAACACGGGGTGAGACGAGCGAGGTCTCGAAAGATCATGTGCATCACCGTTCGCTCTATGTCGCCTATGGCGAGGTTAATGATGTGGATCTGTGGGGAGAAGGGAGTAATTCTGGAAGAGTCGTGCATCAGGGCTTTACACAAAAACACGATGGTGCCGTCGTCGGTAGGATTTATACCGAAAATAATTGGGAAACCCGCGAAGGCAACGTTCTGATGACCGACAAACAGAACTTCCGTATCTATAACCTACCTGAAGATGCCTCACTTCTTGACCTCGATCTGACATTTATCGCTTCTGCTGGGGATGTCTACTTCGGAGATACCAAGGAAGGCGGTATTATGTCGATTCGTGTCCATCCGTCGATGAACGCTTCGGACGGTGGAAAGATAGAGAACGCTTTTGGTGGCATCAATGAGGATGAGACATGGGGCAAACGGGCGAACTGGTGCGATTATTCCGGCGTTGTTGACGGAACACCTGTCGGACTTGCTGTATTCGATCACCTCATCAACCCACGCTATCCAACGTACTGGCACGTACGGAATTACGGACTCATGGGAACGAATATCTTTGGAGGCGGCACCTTTGAAGGGGACCCCGCTAAAGATGGTTCCTACACGCTCAAAGACGGCGATCAGATGCACTTCCGATTCCGGGTCCTTATTCATGCAGGTGATGCAACCACCGGGAAAGTGGCGCAGAAATATCACGATTTCATCAACCCACCAGTCGTTGAGGTGTCCTAACCTACTTGTCTGATTTAGGGGGTTGGCTATCCAAATATATGGACAAACCGAAACCCTTTTTCTGACAACTGATAACTGACAGCCAGTATAAGGAGTTTCAGGAATGCCAATCCCGACTATCCACGTGGGATGCACCCATTTCGCACATGGTCGTCTACAAGCACAAGTCAATTCGCATGGGTTGGAACCTGTCGCGTGTGTGGACATCAACCTTGAAGCCGCACGAGATGGTGTGTCGTCAATAAACGGCGCACCTGAAGGCTTAACAGAACGTATCTACACGACCATAACTGAGGCGAAAGAGAAACACGATGCACAGGCATGCCTTATCTATGCCTCAACGACCGTTCACGCCAAGTTAATTGTCGAAAGCCTGAATCTCGGTATGCATACCCTCTGTGTTAAACCTATTGCAACAACACAGTTAGAATTTCATGAAATTATCCAAGCACACAAGGCAAATCCCGGCTTGATGCTGGTTCAAGGACAAAACAAACGTTGGAATCCTGCCGCAGCGAAAATGCGAGAGTGGCTACGGGAGGATGGTGGTATCGGTGAAATGTTAGCCGGTGAGTGCCGGTTCTGGATTCGGCAGAACCTCTACACTGGACCGGATTCGAGGCAACCTGACGCTTATGTAGACGGGCTTTTCTTCCACGCGGGTACGAGTCACCAACTTGATCAGCTCGTTGCTGCGAAAGGACTCCCGAAATATGTCACAGCGCATATCCATAACCGTCGGGATCCCGCACTCGGACAAATCCATGCGTGGGGTACCGCGGGCGGCAACGCCCTTATGGAATACGCAAACGGGGCACCTTTTTCTTATGCGGGGACGCGGGCAGGACACGCATCGCCCTTCGGTTGGAGTGGACACTGGAGTTTCCACGGAGAAGACGGAGATCTCCGACGGGATGCAGGACACCTACAACTTTTTCGACTCGGTGAGACGGTTGAAGATTTAACGCTTCAGGACTTACACGCTGGTCTAATAGAAGATGACCGACTCCAATTTGATGCGTTTGCGCAAGCAATTACAAAAGACACAGGTCGTGAGTGGATGCAGGAGACGACCCTCGGTACATGGGTGCTGATGGAGGCTTGCAACGAATCTGCACGGACCCAGGAACGCGTTGATGTTGAGGCATTTGCTAAGAAGATGCTCGGCTAACGAAAAAAGGAAAATTAAAAAAATGCAATCTCCACACGGTTCAGCATTTCGTCCCTCTGTCATGGGCAGAAATGGCATGGTTACATCTGGGCACGTACTCGCCTCGCAGGCAGGTATTCAGACAATGATGGCAGGTGGCAACGCCGTTGACGCAGCCATCGCAACGGCTGTAGCCCTTGGTATGGTTGAGCCTGCTGGTTCTGGGCTTGGAGGCGACGGGTTTATCCTCATCTATTGGGCGGAGACTGGGAAGGTCGAAGCCGTAAACGGCACTGGACCCGCACCGCGCGCCGCAACCCGCGAAACCTATCTTAAAGACGGTGGAATCCCGATGAAAGGCATACGCAGTGTTTCGGTCCCGGGAATCGTTGACGCATGGCTCCTCGCACACGAACGCTATGGTGCCCTCAAGTTAGAAGATGTTTTCGCACCCGCAATTGCCCTCTGTGAGGAAGGATTTCCTGTGAGCCACAGACTCGCTGGCGGTCTTAAGGGCGAAAATCCACGTTTCGCCGCTGAACCGGACAGCCGCGCTATCTTTACAAACGAGGGTGAACCCATCCCCGCCGGCCAATTTATCTCAAACCCCAATCTCGGTAAAACCCTCCGAAAGATTGCTGAACACGGAAGAGATATATTCTACAAAGGTGAAATTGCACAGGCTATCGGTGAGTTCAGCCGTGCTCATGACGGACTCTTGACGACAGAGGATCTCGCTGACTATCACGCACACTGGGATGAGCCGATACACGTCAACTACCGAGGGTATGAAGTCTATGAGATGCCCCCGAATTCGAGTGGTCATATCTTACTTCAAGAGTTGAATATGGTTGAACGCTTTGACTTGCCGACCTTGGGCTGTAATACGCCTGAAAGTGTCCACCTAATGGTTGAAGCCAAGAAACTCGCCTTCGCCGATCGCGAAAAATATATGGCGGATCCGAATTGGGTTGATATTCCTTTAGACGGCATGTTATCGAAATCCTACGCTGCTGAACGCGCCGAACAGATTGATTTAGAGAAGGCAGCTATAGATGTCCCTGCTGGTGGTCCAGAGTCACACGAGGATACGACCTGCTTCTGCACCGCCGACCGTGCCGGAAATCTTGTCTGTATATTACAGAGCATCCAATCAGGGTTCGGTTCTGCTCTGGTTGCAGGGGACACCGGTGTGCTCTTGAACAATCGGATGACCTATTGGCACTTAGAGGAAGGACACCCGAACTGTCTGATGCCGGGCAAACGCGTCCGTCACACAATGAACCCTGTCATCGTCACAAAGGACGGGCAGCCCTTCATCGCGTGTGGCACACCCGGTGCCGATACACAGGTTCAAACGAACCTACAACTCGTTACCCATATAATTGATTTCGGAATGACACCACAAGAAGCCGTTTCTGCACCGCGCTGGCGCAGTCTCCAGAATCCCATGGAATCCACTATTCCGCACACCTGCTCTAATGATCTCCAGTTAGAAAACCGATTTCAGAGGGATACGAAGGACGGTTTGGCGAAGCGAGGACATGAACTCCAAATCCTCGGCGATTGGGGCGGTCCAGGAAGCGCACAGGCGATCATGGTGCATCCTGAATCTGGCGCGCTCATCGGCGGTTCTGATCCCAGAACGGATGGATACGCAGTAACTTTTTAGGAGGATTACCATGAATAGCAGCATTATCGATAGGATCGCGCACGCGATTCTCATAACAATCTTTTCTTTTTCAACAGCAACGGGGTGGGCAGCTGATACTGTCCTTTTTGAAGAGGATTTTGAGGGTGTCACACTCCAAGCAAGTATAATGGAACAGATTAAAGATAAAGATGTTTGGTCAGGTACGCCGCCTGAGGGTTGGGAAATTACAAACGAGAATCCAGATGACCTCGGCATGCCCGAGTGGAGAACTTGGGCAATCGTCGATCTTGAGTGGTGGACACGAACAGCGGAAGACCAGAGGCGTAGTGAGTTCACAGGCGTACACAATGACGGCAAGGGCGTAGGGAAAGGCGCGGTTTCTGACCCTGATGAGTGGGACGATTGGGAGGGGAATGGCAATCCTGATGCTATCAGTCGTTGGAATGGTCACCTAATTACACCACCCATTAAAATCAAGGGTGCGGCAGAGGGATCGCTCATCTTAACCTTGGATTCGAGCTGGCGGCCCGAAGATACGCAAAACGGAGAGATAACAGTCAGCTTTGATGGCGATGCCGAAGAACGTATCTTATTCTTTCAAAGCGTTGGTATTGACGCAGGTGCGCATACGCTCGTTACGATTCCTACCCTTAAACTAAAGGAAGAGAAAATAAACGATGGAGAACAGATAAACGAAACGTTAGAAATTCCAATTAACAACCCCGCGGGTGCCAATGAGATGGTCATGAGTTTCGGGGTCATTGATGCACAGAATGATTGGTGGTGGGCGATAGATAATATAGAACTCATCAGCACTGCTTATGATGTAGAGCCGAGAGATAAATTAGCAGTGAGATGGGCAGCGTTAAAGTCCTTACACTAAACCGCTTTTGTCGGGTTGTAAGTCCATCGTTTGCAGCTCGGCGAAGATAGTCGCGAAAAAGGGCTGCATATTTCTACGTGTAGCCCTTTTTTGTATTTTGTCGGTTTTTAGGAGAGGCGTTTTTCCTATCTCAGTAGGCGAGGTTTTGCGGCGTACTCGCCCAAATGCGATGTGCATTCCTAACCTCGCTGGTGTGGAGTGTCCAGTTAATTCTAAAATCTACCCTTATCGGTTTTTAGGAGAAAAGTTAATGAAAATTTTAGTCACAGGTGGCACAGGACGCATTGGATCCAATCTCGTCAAAAAATTGCTGGAAAAAGGGCACACTATCCGCAGCTTCGTTTATCCGGGTGATGTCAATCGTGTCGGAAGATGGGACGGGACGGGAGACGTTGAGACCGTCCTCGGTGATCTGCGCGAATACGACGACGTTAAAAAAGCCGTTAAAGGGGTCGATGCCATCTATCATATTGCCGCCGCCTTTGGCGGGCCTTTTGATAACCGCCAGTACTTGGCAATCAACGGTATGGGCACCCTCAACATTTTGGAATGTGTCCGTGAGTTCAATCCGAACATTCATCGCCTTGTTTATGCCTGTACGGAAGCAATCTATTGGGAACTCACCGAAAAAGGACGACTTTTTGATCAACGCATCACCGAAGACATGGTTGCCAAATACCATCACATGCCTTACTTCCTTACCAAATGGATTGGTGAGGAACTCTGCATGACCTACCATCACCAGTATGGCATTCCCTCAACAGTTTTCAGGTTCACAACCGTGATTGAGCCGAGTGAATATCTCAATGAGGACGGTTTGCCGAGGCAATTCCTCTTCAGTCCCATCTACAATCGGTACAAGAATTATACAGGAAACGATCCCGCCGAATTGGAGGCTGCGAATACGGTTAAAGGTCTTTGGGATGGGACAGAGAAATTCATACTCAAACGCAACCCTGACGGACGACCCTACAAGGAACATTTCACGGATGTACGGGATATTGTACAAGGATTGGTTTTAGGGATTGAGAAGGATGCCGCTGTAGGCGAAGAATTCACGCTCGGTGGAAATGGCGTTTTCAAACATGAAGAGGCCATCCCCTACCTATGTGAACGCTACCAGATGGACTCCGTTGATGTCCAACTCCCGCAACCCGTCTATTTTGAATTTGATTTAAGCAAAATCAAGACGTTGTTGGACTATGAACCGCAACATAATTTGGCGAGTATCCTTGACGCTGCTGAAGCGATGCGACGTGGTCAAGATGTCGGTATCATTCCGACAGGTCTCCGATGGAGTTAGCACTTTTCCAGCGATTCTAATTGATGTTTCACGCATAATCGGTTAAACTTGTTAAATAATACAAGCTTAACCGCATCGGGAGCCTATCTATCATGAAAGTCCTTTTTCGTCCCCCAACCTGTTATCCTTTGCTGCTATTGGCTTTTATCTTTTTGACGTTGAATTGCACAAAAGTATCGCCAACCCCCTCGGTGTATGTGCCCGCCAGCACTAAACATCTGGACCGGCACATTAACGCGGTGCTGAAAACGGAAGGACTCCAAGCCTCAAAGCGATCAGAAGATACGGAATTCCTCCGGCGTATCTATCTCGATATGACCGGAAAAATCCCTACTCCCGAAGAAGTACTCGATTTCCTGAAGGACGGGTCCCCAAGTAAGCGTCAGAGAAAGATTGATACGTTGCTCGAAAGTGAGGCGTTCATCAACTATTGGACTCGCCTGTGGGTCAACTGGTTAATCGGCAGACGCGATGATGATAACCAACTCATGTTGACAGCGTGGGTCCGGGACGCGTTGCAGAAAAATATGCCCTACGACCAATTTGTCCGCAATCTTATTGCAGCGGATGGCGACCGACGGAACAACGGGGCTGTTAATTACATCCTCCGATATGACCAATCCCCAGTCCTGTTGACCTCACACGCCTCCAGATTCTTTTTAGGGATCCCTATGCAATGCGCCGAGTGCCATGACCATAAAATCGAAGCATGGCTCCAAAAGGATTTCTACGGCATCGCTGCCTTCTTCACTGGGCTGGATACGCAACGTAAAGGCAACTTCCGAGCCGTGAACATGCTCGGCGAGGCAGAAGAATTTGAAAATATTGTAATTGTCAACAGACCTGAAAAAGCGATGTGGGTCGAACGACTCAACGAAGCGGTCACACCACACTTCTTAGACCGCACCGAATACAATGGGCCGCTGATAGAAAAACGCAAAGCCCTCGCGCAGTGGATGACCGACAAATCAAACCCGTATTTTAGCCGTACAATTGTGAATCGGATATGGAAACACTTTATGGGACGCGCATTTGTCGAACCACTTGATGGCTTCGGAGAGGAGAATCTGCCTACCAATCCTGCGCTATTGGATTGGCTCGCAAAGGATTTTGTCATTCATGGCTATAATCTGCAACACCTCATGCGAACCATCCTCAACTCTGAGGCTTACCAACGCACTTCAGAAACAAATGAAAGCAACAAAGACGATGAACTTTACTATTCGCATGCGTATATCAAACCGCTCAGTGCAGAGCAGTTTTTCTATTCTATGCTCCAAGCCACCGGCTTTGAAAGACTTCAACAGATCCAGATGGAGGGCAACAAAAGGACAGGTGGCGAGGACCGCGAAAATATGCTCCGTGATATAGAAAATAGGAAACGCGAGCATCTCCAAAAATTTCTATTTCTCCTCAACAACGGTGAGATGGAAGAAATTGAAGCCTTCAACGGAACGATCCCGCAAGCATTGATGATGATCAACGGGAGCATCGTCAACGATAGTGCGAACCACGCCGATCGCGGGAGTTTCGTCAATTACGTCCTCGGAAAATGGCGCGATCCGCTTGAACGCATGGCGTATATCTATCTCAACGTCCTGTCTCGTCTACCAACTGCTAAAGAGAAGACCTATTTTCAACGTTATATAGATCGGAGTCTGTATCGGAACAAGGACTTGGCTTACGAAGACCTGTATTGGGTTTTGCTAAATTCTGCCGAGTTTTCGCTTAACCATTAACTATAAAGGAACATATTCAAACTATGAATTATCACCAACTAAGGAACAGAGAACTAAGGGAAGAACTTAAACAACGCGGATTGAAAGGGTACTCGTCACTGAAGAAAGCCCAAATGATTGAATATCTTTTGACAGGAATTCCTCCGCTGAAAAATACTGTTGAGCAGGTGGATTACCGTGA
>VXZL01000094.1:8374-9453 GCA_009845505.1 Candidatus Poribacteria bacterium
ACTAAAGAGTTGAGAGCAGAACTTAAAAAGCGTGGTTTGAAGGGATATTCGTCGTTGAAAAAGGTTCAGATGATTGAATATCTTTCAACAGGTATCCATCCGTTGAAAAATACAAAGGTATCAGCACCAGCAGCGAACGGAGATATACGCGAGCCGTCCTCTGACAGTATTGGATATCCACCAACTCTTTTTGGCGGAACGAAAAAACTTCCTGTCAATCAAATTGTATCGGGGGACTGCTTAAAAGTTCTGCAAGATTTTCCTGATAGCGTTTTCGATTGTTGTATCACCGATCCACCATTTAATATATCAAGAAAGAAAGGGTTAGGTTGGGCATTTAGTTCCCATGTTACAATGCAGGAACAGTGGGATATTTTCGCACAGGATGACTATTTCGAGTTCACAGTTGACTGGATTCGTGAGGTATTGCGGGTCCTGAAGACAAACGGAAACCTGTTCATCTTCGGATCTTTTCACTGTATTTTTACAATTGGTTTTATTCTTCAAAACTTGTTTGACCGACGAATTATCAGCCAACTTGTTTGGTACAAACCTAATGCACAACCTAATATTACCTGTCGCATGTTTACTGAGTCTACTGAATTTATCATTTGGGCGGTCAACAATGAGAGCAAAAAAGCCAAAAATTGGACGTTCAATTATGAAGTGATGAAAGCAATGAACAATGACAAGCAAATGCGAAACATGTGGGAAATTCCGATCACTAAGCGATCGGAAAAGAAGTTTGGAAAACACCCGTCGCAAAAGCCCTTGGCGGTTGTTAATCGGCTTATTTTGGCTGGAACTAATGAGGACGATCTCATACTTGACCCATTTTCTGGAACCGGAACTACAGCAGTCGTTGCCAAGCAAAATAACCGGAGATGGATAATGATTGAGAGGCAAGAAGAATATAACGAAATTGCTCGGCAGAGGCTTGATGAGTTGTCTAATATGCTGTTTGAGAATGCCTCAAATGCCGATTGATGATCGGAGAAAGCGATGGAAAGAAAAAAAGCAGTTCAAAAGTTATCAACGATTACTGGTCAGGATCTTCGAGAATTGGCCAGTGATTTCGA
>VXZL01000036.1 GCA_009845505.1 Candidatus Poribacteria bacterium
GGAAAATTACGGATATTTGTCCCTTACGGCTTCATGAAGTATAGGGGATTCTTGAGTCCCACCACAAACGTCGGCATTTATAATTTGCTGACAGCACTTGCAAAATATGCCGAGGTGTTCGTGGAAATTGATAATGACGACACTACTAAGGAGCAGCGAGAGCAACTGATGGCACTCGGCATTCAGTTCGCGTCGGATATCTTTGAGTCGACTGATACCCCAAGGTATGCTGCCAATCGATTCGTGGTTGATAGCTGTGACGGTATCCTCGCGCTTTCGCCCCATCCTTATGAAGAGTTGAACTACTTTCGACACAATACCATCCCTGTAGTTTCTCGTATCTATAGTGATAGAGGGTTACGCGAAGCCACAATTAACAAATTGCTAAGCCATCAGGTTCTTGGGCGCAACTTTGACTGCGTTTGCCCAGATACACCTTGGATAACAGACGAATTAGGGTGGCTTGAGTGCGCGCAAACTGACAATTTGCGGTACGATTCATCTCAAAGAGAAGGATTGGATATCATCCCTAACGGTGTTGATACAGACCTATATTCTCCTCAAAACCCTCAGCAAGCGAGAGAAGCAGTGGCTTCAATTGTCGGCGAAAAAAGCATCTTGGACACGCCACTTGTTGGAGTATTGAATGGTCTTCATCCCCAAAATAGTGTTGGCATGATAGCGAAGTTGGCAGCCCTTCACAGGGATACTGTTTTTATCGTCCTTGATCCGGTTCTCGCGCAAGATCGTCACCAACAACACCGGAATGTCTTTTATATCAACCTTGAACAACCCGAGGATACCGTCGCGCTCCCGTGGATTTATAGTGCTTGTGAGTGTATCATCTTTCCTACGGTTATCGGTACGCCGTTCTCTATGGTACTTGAGACATTTGCGTGCGGCGTGCCAGGACTTGCCCTCACCTCAACAGCACTCACTGAAGAATTAACAGCAGCTACCCTCTCAGTGCCGCTCACGCGAGATGAGACCACAGGGAAGTTTATGATTCCAACTGCTACTGTCTCGGAACAGATAAACGCACTCCTTGGCAACCCAGAGCTGCGAGAAACTCTATCAACCAAAGCGAGACAAATCGCTGAGAACTACTCTTGGGATAAAATCGCGCAACGCTTTGTGGTATTGTTTACTGAACTTAACATGAAAAAAGCGGGAAACACAACACCTAAATATCCCGATGTGGCTTGCGCGTCCTACTATGACAAAGGGCAGAATACCATGAGGACAGGTGCGACGCAGTTGGATGGTTTTTTTAAGCATCGCGTTGAGGAAGGCTTGGCGCAAACACTTTTGTCTGACCACACACCTGAGGAGGTCCGAATGGTTTTGCAGTATCTACTCCAAGATGCAGAAAAAGCAGATAGAGTGCTTTCTACACTGCTGCCTTAAAGACTGATTCAGACAAACACGGAAGAAAAAATGCCGAAAATAAAAATTGAACGTCTATTACTCAGCGCTTTTATTCTAATTTTTTGCGTGGCACTATTGCCATCTCTGGTAAAACGTCTCTTGCCGGCCCCTAAGGTTATTGAAACAACGCCCGCAATGTCGGCGATGAATGTTTCGATTGATACGCAAGAAATTCGGTTCGTATTCAGTCAACCCATGACCCAAGAAAAGAATATCCTCTTTCGAGGAATGCGCCTAAGAGGCCAATCGAAATGGATCGACGACCGTCGAACAACTTTAGCATTTCCACTCGCAGAACCTTTGAAACCGGGGGCGTTTTATAGCATCGTCTTAAACAGCAGCCTAAACAGCACAACCGGAGGTGAAAACTTGATGAAGGGCCGGTGGGGAAAACCGCTTGAGGAATATATCTTGACGTTTATGACTGCTCCGTCGGACACAATGCAAAGTCACATTGGGGAATTTAATTTAGGATCGCTTCGGGACACGGATAAAGATGGGTTGGACGATGGACTTGAAGCTGAGCTTGGTACGCTTTCCACAACTTCTGATACTGATGCAGATGGATTGACAGACTATGAAGAATACTGCAAATATAGGACAGATCCAACCTCACCCGATAGTGATGAGGACGGTATACCTGACGCTGAATGGAATGAGAGAAGAGAATACACCTATAGCATCAGGGCAGTGCTTGAGTTGAAACAACCTTGGAACCTTGAGTCGATGAATGACCTTTTCCAAGATGCGCGACTTGTAGGGCACACAGTAGGGAATAGCACTTATAGTAAAGTAGAGGTTATTATTTATCCCTATGCTTCTCCGGTGCTGCTTCCGTCCGCATATCCCAGTCAACGCACACCAGAAGCGTTTGAGAAATATATCCAGCCAGCTACCGATCTGAATTACTCCACAGAAATGCAGGCAGAAATTCAGAGAATTCTTTCCGGTTCAACGCATACGCTGGATGTCCTTACGAAATTGCAACATGAAATCGGGAAAATGAAATTAACCTTACCACTCTATCCTCCTTTTATCTACACCTATAAGCAGCACGGAGAGGTCGTCGTGGATCGATCATTCTTTGAAAGCATTGACCGAGAGGTGACTCAAAGCGAAATCAACGATGCGTTGGCTGTAAATTACTTTGGCGATTCAATGTTCAAGCAAAGGTGCCATGGAGGCTGTATTTCTCGGGCACGCCTCTTTGCCTCAATGCTGAGAGCCGCTGGTATTCCGGCTCGCGTAACGATGGGAGTGCCCATGTTATACTACTACAAAGGCATCGGCGAATGGAAAAACCTGATGAAAAACCTAAATAACGAAACTGTGACAGGTAACTTTGCTTATGAAAAGCCATCGACATCTCACGAAGTGGCGATCGTCGGGCATAGTCAAGTTGAAGCTTACTTGAACAATCATTGGATCCGGTTAGGTTATCAAATTAACGAGGGTCCTTTATTCGCCGGAACCGATCGGATGTTCATTAAAATTATTGATGCATCTGATTTCGCTGAAGTCGATTTCACAAAAACTTGGTCTCCTTTGCCATGGATTAAAGAACGTCCTTACAAAACTGTAGAGCTGTCCGACCAAGCAGCGACATACAAATCAAAATTCAAGAGGAAACTTCCTTAGGAATGTGCTAAATGTTGCTAACGTTAATTCAAAAAGAGATCCTACATCACATTCTAAGCGTCCGGTTTGCTGCCCTCCTTTTGATGTGTCTTCTGCTTATACCCCTCACTCTGTCTATCAATTATGGGAATTACCATCAAAATCTTGTAGACTACCAAGAAGCCGTCAAACTTGCAAACATTGAAGAGACTACAATCAATCCCAAAATGCCCTTGGAACCCGAGCTGGAGGTTTCCAAACTTTTTCTCAAACCGACACCGATGAGCGTTTTTGCCAACGGGTTGGGGGACATCCTGCCGAGTTATCTTGGGATGACGCGCAACGGGATTACCCAGGGACCGCCTGCCTTGGTTTCCGAGCCGCTCTCCTACCTTCTGGGACACCTTGACTTTCTGTTTGTTGTGGGCACTGTCTTCAGTCTGCTGGCACTGCTGTTCACGTTTGATGCTGTTGTTGGGGAAAGAGAGGCAGGAACGCTCCGAATTACGTTATCAAATGCACTGCCGCGCGACCTTTTCCTCTGGAGCAAGTTGATTGGCGGTTACCTTGTGTTTGTCATCCCATTTTTGGTGTCGTTTCTTGTTGGTTTGCTCTTACTGGTCTCACAAGGATTCCCCTTGGGCGAATCTGACATTTTTCCACGCGTCCTCAGCCTTCTGTTGGGCTCGCTGCTCTATATTGCTGTCTTTTTTGCGATCGGCGTAGTGATCTCCACCTACTTAGACAACTCCAAAACTGCTCTCATCGTCGCTTTTACCGTATGGGTGTTTGCCGTGCTGATTGCGCCACGCGTTGGGTTTCTTGCAGCGAAATTTATCGCACCAACCCCGACTTCACAGAGCGTCTATCTGGAAAAGACAGCCTCCCGCGACAATTTCAACGCGGAGCTGGAAACGAAAAAAGCTGAAATACACAAAGAACTCTGGGCAGCGCGTCAGCAAAATATCACTGATCCCGAGGAAACACAGCAGACACTTGTAGCCATGGGAATGGAGATTGGAAAAGAGGTTGATGAGCGCGTGAAACCACTTGAGGCGGAATACCGGCAGAAAATTGAGTCTCACGCTGCTGAGATAGATCGGAACTATCAGCGCGAAAAAGCGCGACAAGAGCAGGTAGGCGAGGTGCTTTCTCGTATCACACCGACAGCCTCCCTCATTTATCTTGCCACAAGTTTGACCGAGACAGGAAAACAGAAAAGAAGCGATTACCTTCAAACAGGCAAGCGTTATTATGACGCGCTTTATGCGGATCTGTTTAGTAAAATCGTAGATCACGTCTCCATGAGAACTATGACACCTGACGATGTGGTCACAATTACGCAGCCTCCCCCTTTGGAGGAGACAACTTTAGGAGAGACACTTCGTCGGTCGGCGGTGGATGTACTACTGCTCTGCTTTTTCGCAGTCGTGCTGACAACCGTAGCGTTTCTGAAATTCTTTCGCTCGGATATCTGACAATCCGCCTGAAAAATCAGTAAGTAGCACCAGTTCGACTTAGACATTTCGACAGTAAGTTGTAGCACAAACTGTATGAAGATTAATTTATTAATTCGGTAATCCGAATTCACTCAGGCCCGGTAGATGCGGTTTCCTAACCGCACCGGACATTACCGATTTATTTTCTTAAATTTCATTTGGTTTCTATCGCGTGCGCAAACTGACAGTTTACGCTACAGAAGCTTTTATCCAACCCACGTTAATGGCCTCTAAGAAATTAGATAAACCCAGCGCAATGCAGAAAGCGAAAATGATTATGGAATACCGTGAATTTGAAACAACATTTGAAAAACTGCTACAAACACAGAAAAATTTATACCCGCATGCCGTTGAATACCATCGGACCAACTTTCAGCACTCCATCCAGTATCTGTTATCTTCTATTCTGAATCAGACAGAAACACTCGTTCAACAACCTCAGGCAAGTTGGGAAAATACAGACGAAGTCGTCAGCGACATTCTCTATTGTGCCGATGTAAATATGCAACAACTTTTTTCTCTTGAAATGCCGAATCAGCTGACAGAAGATAGGGATTTTGAAACCGTAAAAACAAAGCTGTATGAAACGAAGTATTATCCCATCAGTGAGCACCTGAATTATATCTTTCTACCACCCGCTTTGGAGCGAAAGACGTTTATCGGTAAGCACTTGGGACAGTTGTCAGATACAGGACGCTTTTGCGATCTCGGTTTCGGTCCTGGTGTTCTGAGTGCCCTAATCCTACAACAGAAAGAACTCTGGACAGGCTATGGTGTTGATATTAGCGGCCACTGCCTTCAGCACGCCGAAAGACTCTTAAAGAAGAAAAAGGTTCTTGAAAGATGCGAACTGTCAGTAGGGGATGTTCGGACGTTACCGTATTCTGACGATACCTTTGATTTGGTTATTGCAGTCGAAGTGCTTGAACATATCCCAGATCCAGAAGTAGGTTTGACGGAGACGATGCGCGTTTTGAAACCGGGTGGCTACGCCATAACTGCGCTTCCAATCAATTTACCGATTCTCATGCACCTCTACGATTTTGCGAGTCCCGATGAAGTCTTAGCGTTATACAAAAAAGTTGGACTCAAGGTTGTCGACTTTGAAACAAAAGAATTTCAACGTCAGACAGAGACTTTTGTAGATACTTTTGCCTTGAGCATTAAACCTTAAACGTTAGGGGCATTTATAGTAAACCTGAAAAACAAATAAACATTCACCCCTACCCGGTAGGTGCGGTTTCTAACCGCACCGATGCTGAATGTCTAATTAATTGATCTACCATAGATGATCCTACCTAAACATTGGAATTTATTTGTAGGAATACGCATATGCAAGCGATTATCCTTTGTGGTGGTCTCGCGACGCGACTCGGTGAAACCACCAAAACTGTCCCTAAAATCTTACTTGACATCGCTGGTCAAACGGTGTTGGCGTGGCAGATTCAGATGCTAAAGGACGTGAACGTCCAAGAGGTCATCCTTGCATCAGGACACTTGCACGATGCGCTTTATGTGAGTGTCGGTGACGACTACGATGGTGTCCACGTTCGCTACGCTAAGGAAGAGAAAAGGCTCGGCACCGGCGGCGCGATTCAGAACGCTATGCAATATATCAATACATCCCCTTTCTTTGTTCTGAACGGTGATGTCCTCCTGAACGATTTCTCACTTCGAGCAATGTTGGAGAGATTTCAGAAAGAAATGACAGGTTTGCTCCTGAGTGTGCGCGTTGACGATATTCGTCAATATGGTGAAATTCTATCGGACACCGATGGGAAAGTCACTGCCTTCCGCGAGAAACAGGCTGTATGCCGGCCCGGGTACATAAATGGTGGCGTGTATCTCTTCAATCGAAAGATTATTGGTGCATTCCCTAAACACCAAGAGGTTTTCTCAATTGAGCGGGACGTTTTTCCGTCTGTTTCCAATCTTTACACTTTAAAAACCAAAACAAGTTGGATTGATATCGGGGTGCCCGAACGACTGGCGTATGCGAGACAACACTTCCGAAACGGAGCCAGTCAATGAATCCTGACATCTTCCGAGCGTATGATATTCGCGGCATTTTTGGCGTTGACTTTCAACCGAAAGACTTTTACCGCATTGCCCGAACTTATGCTGGCTGCTTTCAACCGGAAACTGTCGCTGTCGGACACGATGTCCGCGAAAGTTCGCCGCAGCTATGGCAGCAGATTGCCGATGGCCTCCAAGATGCAGGTGTTGATGTCCTCAACCTCGGGCAAATTTCGACCGATATGCTTTATTTCGCCGTGGCGCACTACCAGACAGATGGAGGCATTGTCATATCAGCGTCTCATAACCCAGCAGCGTATAACGGCATGAAACTGGTCCGTCAACACGCGATACCACTCTCGTCAGATACAGGGCTTTTGAAATTACGAGATGCCATTGAGAACGGAAACCGATTCGAGAAACAGAGCCCTTGTAAACGCGGTGCCCTTCGGACGCTTCCGTTTCTTGATGCCTATCTCGTACATCTCCGATCGTTTGTGAATCTGAAGCAGCTGTCTGAAAAACGAATAGTCATCAATGCCAACGGTGGACTTGCTGGACGGGTTGCCGAACGCTTGTTAGCCGAAACACCCATTCAGGTCTGCGCCCGTCTTTTTATCGAGCCAAATGGCACTTTCTCACAGATTCCTGCGGGCCGTCCTGACCCGCTGCGTCCTGAAAATCGCGGTTTAACCGTAAAGGCAGTCCAACAAACAGGGGCAGATCTTGCAGTCGCATGGGACGCGGACGCAGATAGATGTTTTTTCTTTGACGAAACCGGCGCGTTCGTTGAAGGATGCTACATCAGCGCGATGCTTGCCGAGTTACTTCTTGGAAAAAAAGGAAGTGGGACAGTTATCTTTGATCCGAGAGCGATATGGGCAGTAGAAGCCGCCGTGAAAAAGGCTAACGGCACACCACTTCTGAATCGGTGTGGACACTCTTTTTTTAAAATCCGTATGCGGGAAACCGATGCCCTTTTCGCAGGTGAGGCGAGTGGACATTACTATTTCCGCGACAATTTCTATGCCGATAACGGCATGATCCCCTTTTTGCTTGTGCTGGAAAACCTCTGTGAAAAAAGAAGTTCACTCGCGGAACTTGTTAATCCGCTCCGAACGAAATATCCGGTCTCCGGTGAAATCAACTTTGCGTTTGAAAGTCATGGTCTGCTGTACGATGCTATGAATGCGGTCAGACACATATTGCACCGGTTAGGAAACTCTTTCCAGATTGAAGCCCCTATTGATGGCATATCCGTTCGATTTCCCGCGAATCACAAGAGCGGCACTGGTTTCTATCCTTTGGTACCCGGCAGTTGGCGGTTCAATCTCCGAGCGTCGAACACCGAACCACTTTTGCGGCTCAATCTTGAGGCGATTAGTGACCTTCCTCTTCTTGTCGAGAAAACGGAACGGCTCAGTGAAGTGCTGGAAAACCTCGGGGGCAAGCGAGAAACGGTGTTTCGTTGGGAAAATAGGTAACCTCCTGATTTAGGTTGGAACACATCTAATGAATTTTAGTGTTTTTGAATTACTGACACACGAAAGAATGGTTTTCTTGGCGGTTCTAAGTTGTGGGCTTTATACCAGTTATACCGATTTCCGCTACGGAAAAATCGCTAACATTTATACTGCGTTCTTGATCGGCTTTGGCATTATCAGTCAAGCCTTATTCATAAGTGAGGGAAACATCACCTGGATGCACAGTTGTGTTACCCTTTTTGGGGGATTAGGGATCTCCTTTGTAATGTTTTACACGGGAATATGGGCAGCCGGGGATGCAAAACTCTTTTGGGGCATCAGTTTATTGCTGCCACCGAGTGCTTTTAGCAACACCTCAGAGACACAATTTTATCCCATGATTTTGATGGTGAATATTTTTCTCATTTTTCTGTTTTATATCGTAGCACAATCCGCTTTTAAAATGACCTTTCAGGAGCAAAAGGTACTGGTTGTTAGGAGTTTCACATCACAACTAAAACAATTTCCGAGACGGCTTCTACAAGTACTTGCGTATATTGGGGTAGGTGGATTAGCGTTTTATATCCCTTCGCGCATGGAGATAGAATTAGACTTGGCGATTCGAATTTCACTGTTTATAGCAATTGCTTTTGCTTTCAATAAAGTGGTTGAAAAGTACATCCCACAGAAATACGTAATCCTATTTTACGTCCCCTTTCTCCCTTTAGCACTCTTTTTGGCGATCCCTTCGCTGATTCAACTTGGCACTTTTATCGTCTTTATCTTTGTGGTTCCGTGGTTTCTTATCATGTTTAACGCCGTCATTCGTTCCCTTTTTACAGAAGATATTCCTGTCGGAAACCTTCACCCGAACATGATTCCCGCGGAACGAATCGTTAAAATTGAAGCGCAGAACGTGAATGATAGATACGTGAAAGTTCCTGCCGGTTTTGCAAACCCTGCACAAGATAATGTCATTGTGGATGTCTCGTCTGAGGGGTTAACGTCGCCGCAAATTGAGCAGCTGCACCAACTTGCTGCAGCAGGTAATTTGAAAGAATACGAAAATAAATTGTGCATTCAGAAAAAAATACCCTTTGCTTTAATGATTGTTTTGGGGGCGGTAGCGACCCTATTAGCAAATGGAATGGCTTATTCGTTTTTTCAAAGCGCGGCAATTCATCAGGTTCTGGAGAGGATCAGGTCGTTTTTGATTGGATAAAAAATGGCAGGTTTAGGCACCTGGGCTGTTTCGCGTGTATAAGTAACGCTAAAATCTACGATAAACATATTACCCTATACTAACAATAAATCGGGGTGGGACATAGTGACCACCCCGATTTATGTGCATACCCTCCTCCTAACACTCGCCTCTTTTTTTACGATTATGCACGTTTCCGCCTCCAAAATTACGACTATATAAA
>VXZL01000236.1:0-3528 GCA_009845505.1 Candidatus Poribacteria bacterium
GTTAAGTTTACATATCTGAAGCCTTCCCGTTTCTGGATGCCCGAATTTATTCGGGGAGGCACACTTTTCCCGAACAAGTTCGGGCTTCCGGACGTAAATTATTGGAAAACTGAATGACCCTGATTGCTGACATGAGATTGGAGATCTCGCTATTGTGGAGAAAGATTAACCATTGATAAAAGGATCAATTCCGAGGCTTATCGAAAACAGTATTGCAGAAAAGGTTTTTCCTGGAGCTGTCGCCTACATTCTCACGGATAAAAAAGTGCTTTACCACAAGGCATTCGGCTTCCGATGCGTGAAGCCGAAACGTTTACCGATGCTTCAGACAACGTTGTTTGATTTAGCATCGCTGACGAAACCTATTGTTGTTGGAACGCTTTGCATGCAGTTAGTTGAAAGGGGTGTACTCTCCCTCAACACACCGGTGGCGAAATACCTGCCAGCGTTTAAACACACAAACGTAACGCTTGTCCACCTACTGACACATACCTCAGGACTCCCTGCTTGGTTACCGCTCTATTTGCGAGCACCTTCACGTGGGAACGTAATTCCCTACCTCGCCGAAGTTGCATTGGAATCTCAGCCCGGTGAGAAGGCGGTATATAGTTGTTTGGGATATATCGTACTGGGGAAACTCTTGGAAAGGGTAACCGAGGAATCCTTAGATAAATTGGCACAGGAGCGTATCTTCGCGCCACTCGGCATGGAATCAACACAGTTCAATCCACCACAGGCTTGTCGTGAAGATTGTGCGGCAACCGAAGATTCTAATAGTTTTGAACGCAGAATGGTAAATTATGAACGCTACGACTGGCGAGAAGGCGTGATTATTGGGCAAGTCCACGACGAGAACGCCCACTTTTTAGGGGGTGTTTCGGGCAATGCTGGACTCTTTTCTACATCAACGGATCTCGGAAAATTTTGCAGGGCACTGATGGATAACGGTGGTGCCTTGCTACGTCCAGAGAGCCTTCAGACCCTGCAACAGGTCGCTTCAGCAGAAGGGGAATGTCGATGCACCGGATGGGCTGTAACGGACGATGGGTGTCTCTATCACACAGGCTTCACAGGCACGTCAATACGGATCTGCCTAAAGAGAAAACTCGCAGCGATTCTGTTGACAAATCGAGTGCACCCTGACGCTGACCGGCGCGGCATTATCGAATTTCGGAAAATGTTCCACAGTCTCATATTTTAATAGTTGTCAGTCGATTTGTAACCGTCACGATTGCCTACCATAGTGTAGGGACAAGGCTCCCCCCATATACCGTGAGAAAACAGATGTCTTTCATAAAGCGATCCCATAAAGTTAAATTAGGATTGACCGTCTTACTCACAGAAAAACGCGACTGGATTCAAGGGAAATCCATAGGATTGATTACGAATCACACAGGTGTTGATGCTACCTTACGGAGCAACTATCGACTTCTCGCGGAAGCGTCTGATTGTCAACTCTCTGCAATTTTCTCGCCAGAGCATGGATTCTGGGGTTCCGTACAAGATGGTGTTGCCGTCAACAGCGCGTTAACCTCGCCGAAAACCTGCAAGGACAACGTCCGCAGCAGCCCAGATTTAATCGTTAAAAAAGTTTTCAGTCTATACGGACAATCTATGCGTCCGACATCGGAACAACTTGAAGGGATAGATGTGCTTGTCTACGATATGCAGGATGTAGGGGCGCGCTACTATACCTACATTTCGACATTGCTCTATGCAATGGAAGCCGCAAGCGACCACGGTGTAGAATTTATCGTCGCTGACCGACCAAATCCGATTGGCTGCACGACTGTAGAAGGAGCTGTATTAGCAAGTGGGTTTGAATCTTTTGTCGGAATACACGCGATACCGATGCGCTACGGTCTGACAATCGGTGAGCTGGCGATGTTACTGAAAGCAGAACGTGTACCGTCGTGTCGGTTAAAAGTCGCGCCGATGCAGGAATACGAACGTCGGATGTGGTACGACGACACAGGTTTGCAATGGGTGCCGCCATCACCGAATATGCCGACCCTCACAACGGCGACGCTCTATCCGGGTTTATGTCTATTTGAAGGGACAAATATGAGCGAAGGGCGCGGAACGACGAAGCCGTTTGAATACATCGGCGCGCCTTGGTGTGATAGTGAAAGATGGGCAGAAACACTGAATGGATTGGGGCTTCCGGGTGTCCGATTCCGACCTATTGTTTTTACACCCGCTCCCGCCACTGAGAGCACAAAACACGCAAAACAGACTTGTGGTGGGGTCGCAATTCACGTTACGGATAGGGAACATTTCCATCCAATAGAAACAGCCATTTACATGTTAGTTACCCTTACATCTGAATACAGCGATCATTTTGCGTTCCGAACCTCGCCCTTTGACAGGTTAGCAGGAAATAACTGGCTCCGAAACGATCTTATGAATGGGAAGTCTGTTGACGAAATAGAAAAAAAGTGGATTCCAGCACTACAGACATGGGTTGATAACGCAAAACAATATTACACCTACAATTAATCAAGGCACCCACAACCTATCGGATGCTTGAGAGCGGAAGGATCAGGGGTTCCCCCGCAAGCGGGCGAGTTCAGCGCGCAATGCTGCAGCTTCAGTTTCTGCTTGTTCAGCGCGAGTTTCTGCTTGTTCAGCGCGAGTTTCTGCTTGTTCAGCGCGAGTTTCTGCGGCTTCTTCAGGTAACTGAAGCCACTGCTCCCGGGTGGGATCATAAAGTTGTATATCCCTAAAACGCAGGTGGAAATCTAAACCGAGAACCGAGGCATGCACCGCACCGTCTCTGCCAGGCGACACCGGCTCATAAACCCCATCTACTAATCTAAACCCCATAAGTGGCGTTGGTAAGTATAACCCCTCTATATCCGCCAAGAAATATTCGGGGATCCCTAATATCGCGTAAAGTTCCATCTTTTCCCGCAAGTCGTTCCTGTAAGTCGTTTCACTCGACAATTCCAGCACGAAATCCGGGCATTTCCCCTCTTGCCAGACGCGATATGTCTTGCGGAGCTTCTGCCCAACGCCGAAAGTAACCAGAACATCAGGGGACACGACTTTCCGAGGGTCCCCCTCAAGATAATACATCAATATATCTCCAGAGACGTAAGTATCTGGGGTCTGAGCAAAAAACGCTTCAAGCAGACGCAGCAGATTCATCAGTACACGTCTATGCTCATCACTTGCTGCCATAGGTTTGCCATCCGTTTCGGGATACAGTTGGCTGTCTTGAGTCGGGGCAGAACCCAGATCCCCACGATTTTCTTCATACCTTGCCATCTGTCTCCTCCTTGTAGTTATTGTTTGAAAAAACACGTTTGGGTTTTAGAGTTGCCACCTATGAGTATACACTATCCGCCTCAGAAACGCAAGCTTAAAACCGGCACGGTTAGGAAACCGTGCCTACCGGGCCTGGAGGTTTCAAAAACGGATCGAAAAACCGACAATTGAATGGATCTGGGTCAAAGTTTTTATACTTGAAAAAGGATTAGAACTCTGATAACATACCATCTCACCATGAAAGAATTTTTCAAACTC
>VXZL01000236.1:3538-9414 GCA_009845505.1 Candidatus Poribacteria bacterium
AAAAAGTACATTATCGGCTTGATGTCCGGGACTTCAGTTGACGGCATTGATGCAGCCATCGTCGAAATTAGTGGACACGGATTGGAAACCGCAGTCAGTCTAATCGCCTTTGAGACTTTTCCCTTTCCAGTCGGGGTGCCGCAACGCATCCTTGCCCTCTGCCATCCCGATACTGGTCGCGTTGACGACATCTGTGAGATGAATTTCTATATCGGGCATCTCTTCGCGGAGGCTGCGAAACACATCCTCAAAAAGAGTGGAATGTCCACCAGTGACATTGCCCTTATCGGCTCACACGGTCAAACGATTCACCATCTCCCCAGAGATCCAAATGCTTCTCATTATCCATCAACGTTGCAAATTGGCGAACCTGCGGTCATCGCGCACGAAACCGGCATCCCGACGATTGCTGATTTTCGGGTAGCAGATATGGCAGCAGGTGGACAAGGGGCACCGTTGGTCTCCTATCCAGACTACTTATTGTTCCGTGATTCCGTTAAAACGGTGGGGCTTTTGAACATCGGAGGGATTGCGAATCTCACAGTGCTCCCAGCGGACTGTTCGGCCGACGGTGTATCGGCTTCGGATACGGGTCCTGGGAATATGTGTATCGATGCAGTCGTGAGAGAGATGACGGAAGGAAGAGAACGCTATGATACATCAGGTATGCGCGCTGCACAAGGCACACCTTATCAATGGCTTGTGAATGAATGGTTAAAGCATCCCTTTTTTCAACTGCAACCCCCAAAGACGACGGGACGCGAGCTGTTTGGGAATACCTTTGCAATGGAGTGTCTAGAGGCATGTCGCTCACACCGGCTTGCTGACAACGACATTATCGCGACCCTAACCGAATTGACTGTCCGGACGATTACAGACTACATTCAGCAGTTTGTAGCAGCACAGCACCCGATAGACGTGCTTTACGTGAGCGGTGGGGGTGTTCACAACCAAACGATTATGCGGGGACTCTGTGAACTGTTGACTGATACAGCAGTTGAACCCGTGGATAACTCAGTTATCTCGTCGGATGCCAAGGAGGCAATAGCGTTTGCAATTCTGGCAAATGAGACACTCCACGGGCAATATGGGAACTTGCCTTCTGGGACTGGGGCATCTGTTCGGAAAATTCTTGGGAAATTTGTGTCCCCGTGATTTATAGTAGATTCTATAATTAAGTTTACATATTAGAAGCCAAAGCCCCTTTTTTCATTTTTCGTTTGACATGTTTAGGCAAAAAGTAGTATATTTTAAGTGACGGTTGAGGCATACCTATGGAAAACAATGAGAATGAGAGATCTACGTTATTTACTGCCCGAAGTACTGAAAATGCAATGACTTTTTTTACAGCTGTAGGTTTTTTGACACTCGCTGTAATTTTTGTATATCACAGATTTCATGAGAGCGAAAAATGGGATGCTGCACTCGTCCTTGTTTGGGAACGGGTCCCCCACGTGTTATCGTTTTCAACACTGTTAACGATTTTCAAGGAAGGAGTAGATGTGATGCTGACGCGTTTGCAAGAATATCGCGATAGACGGAAACAGAGGATCGCAAAAGCGGTCGCAAAAGAGATTGAAAAAGTGAGAAAAGAAGCCTATAAAGAAGGCTATGAAGCCGCGAAAGCCGAGGCCCGATCACAGGAAAAGCAGTCCAGTTAACTGTGGTGAACGTGCTATAGTACGGAGGCGGAGGAGCTCCTGTGATACCCGTGGTGTTATCTAACCTCGCTTGAGGGCCTCCGAGTTTGCCCGCCGTCATTTCTTCCCATACCGCTTAATAAAACCCCTGATTTTGACAAACAGACGTGCTACCGTGACTGGAACATTAAAACCAAGGAGAAACCCTTTATGCCTTTATGCCGAAATTAGACCGTCTTCAATCCATTGAACGCTGTAAGATTTGGACCGACGAAGCACAAGATTCACCCCATGGATTATAGAAGCGAGCCTCCTCAGTGAAATCTTAGGCGTGGAAGAGGTGTAAACATCGTCTGGATTTATCGTAGAGAAAAACTATAGATTATCCGTTGATCGGGCATTAACTGGACACAACACACGGAGGTAACGTGAAAGAATTGCTGTTAGAGGATGCGAATCGGTTATCCGCATCACCCGCTGAATATGAAGCAACCCGTCAGCAGATCGACACCGCGGTGTATCAGACCTTCACACTGAGCGAGGTAGACTTCAACGACCTCGTTTTCATGGAAGCGAACGATAATGTATGGGCGGGTAATTCGACCTTGGTAGACACGCTAACGCCTAAAGGAGAACCACGCACGCTTAAAGATGTTGTAGACCGGATTTTGAAGGCATATCCGTATCAGCATCCGCTCCAAGTCTTTAAGCGTCTTTCTCATGATGAACCGTGGTTTGACAGTTGTTTTATTATCAGCGCGAGATTTGACCCGCGCGTGATGGGCGAATTGTTGATTAGACCCTTGGCTGCTTATGAGAAACAGACGCACGCTCCGAAAATTAGGTTTTACCTTGAAGATGGAAATCACAGGGCATTGGTGTATGCTGTTTCTCTACGGCTACAGACAGCAGTGTATCAACCTGTTCGCGTCATCTTCAGCCAAGATTGGAGCCATCTTTATCCGTGGGCACAATTGACCTCATGAACCGCAAAACTGATAGTTCGCTTTTCTTTCCGCTTATGCATCTATCTGTTCTTGGAAAGCGTGAAAGGAGCCTACGACAGATGCCTCGATATTGAGTTGCTTAAGTCGGTTGAGGTCCGCAATCGCTTCAAGGGCAGGCGTGAGGGTCTGAACGTCAGCATCTGGGAAGCGAGTGTTGAGGATAGCGAGGGTGCTTTCGATACTCGTCCGACGCGTCCCTTGTTCAATACCTTCTTCTCTGCCTTCTTCTCTGCCTTGTGCGAGGCCTTGTTGCAAGTAGTGTTCAGCCATCGTTTGCATGAGAGTTACCTCCTCTTGAGAAAGATTCAAAGTCCTTTGGTGTTCGGCAACGACCCGATCTAAATCTGCACGTTCCGCAACAGAACGCTTGTGGAAAACCAATAAGTGAAGATAGTGCAACGCTTGCGCTCACGCAGCACGCTCCGACTCCGTCAGACCCCTCAGATGAGCACCTAAGGTCTCTAACACCGATACAAACACAGAACGATCCGGCGTGTCCGCACGCTTGAGAACCGTCAGCAGCCACCCAAACGGTCCCTCAGCCTGCAGTAAGTTCGCATCAGGTTCACCTTGGATACCCAGAAACAACGTCTCAAATCTCGGAACAAACCGACTCAGTGCCTCTGGCACATCCATCAACGCCTCCATTGAAATCACGGATCGCCATTCCGATGCTCCGGTGTAAAACACAACCGGAATGATCGGACGAAATCGCCACTGACTTTTCGGTATACCCTCGGCAACCCACTGCTGTCGTTGGTGGTCCCAGATGTGATACATATACGACAACATCCGGAATCCCATCACGGGGTCTACTGTGGACTGATGTTCAATGAGGATGTAAATCATCACCTCTGTTTCATTGGTATCCCGGAAGGGTAAGAGAAAGACCAGATCGGACTCTTGTTCGCGCAGGTTATCGGCAATGAAAGTCGTATTGACGCGCCGCATTCTGCTGAAGTCAAGCGACTCAACGAGGTCTTTACCGATAATTTGCAGGAGCCCACGAAGGTTCTCTCGGTTTGATAACAGCCATTTCGCACTTCTATCTGCGAACTGTCCGAGGGAGTCCATGAAAAAAGCAAGGATTTCATTGAAGTCTGCCATATACGGGTATTATACACGTTTTTGTGCGGAAATGCCACTGATTTCCTATATCCCTGACTTTTACGCAAGTCGCGCGTGGGCTTGCGGAGCAATGCTGAAAGCGTAGCGACCTGACTGCTGACCACTATTTCCGTATCAACATCTTACGCGTTGCAGTAAATTCACCTGCTTTCAGAGTATAGAAATACAAACCACTCGCCACAGACTCCCCGACATCATTTTTGCCATCCCAATACGCCGCACGGCTTTTGCTCTGATACACGCCTGCAGGTTGATGTCCTAACGCCAGCCTCCGAACTAACTTCCCATCTGCTGCATAGATGGTGACCGTCACCTCGGCAGGTTTGGCAAGTTGATAGGGTATCCACGTTTCGGGGTTGAACGGGTTGGGGTAGTTGGATAAGAGGACTGTTTCTTTGGGGGCTGCTTCTGATAGCATAGGTGCTGCTAAATCGTCAATGTAAAGATCCAGCCTATCTCCCCATCGGTTGAACTGAAAAAAGTAAGTGGGGGCGTGATTGTTGTTTCCCTCGCGAAATAACGCGGTGTCCAAGTTGTACCCACGATAGGTCACCACTTGATCACCAGCGATATGATCAAATCGGATTTTCGGGTACCCTTCGACAATTCGTTGTCCACTTGACCAATGGGTTTTGATAAAGCCTGTATCAATAGAGTTTGGTTCCCAATCGTCTGCACTTGACCAGCGGATTTGATAAGGCACGGTAACCCTGGTGTTGTTTCTAATCCTGAATACTTCCCTGGGGTGTCCAATCAGATCCAAATTAGCAGGAACGGTATTCAACAACGCTCTTATATTTCTTGAAGGAGCTGCGTACCCCTCGGTTTCATTATCTGTAGCGGTAATAATTCCTACGAGCGTCCCTTGGCCATTAAGTACAGGACCTCCACTATTGCCGCCATGTATATCACCTTCCATGACTAAGCAGGGCCCTCCACTTGGTAAACACTGACTGTTTATGCCTCTAAGGAAATCTCCCTTGGTCCAGTTCCACAGTCGGTTTCCAGGATTTCCCAAGATATGAACTGCATCCCCTTTTTTCATGCTATCTTCAACGTTTTTACTGAAGTCGTGTTTGATCTCCCGGGCGGTAGGTGAAAGCTGATCCAACTGGACGATTGCAAGATCATTTCTAACATGTTGTGCCACGACTCGCCCATTGGAAACGTAATCACGGTCTGCAAGCCAGTCCAAATTTTCAAAATAGAAGTCTTCCTTCTTGTTCAATACTCCCTGTTGGTCTCGCCAGGGAAAAAACACATATATATCCGTAGCACCTCTTATGACATGTTCATTGGTAACAATGAGTCTGCGATCCTTGTCAATCAAGACTCCGCTTCCTTTACCAAATGATCCATTTCTTGTTATAGTCTGTATCCACACTACAGAATCCATTGCCTGAGCGTAGATTTGCCGTCCAAGTAGCTCTGGAAGACGCGGATTACCAGGGATGGTATGCGAGCCGCCGTTCCGGTATTCATACAAAGTCGCTGTCTCTAAACTCCATCTACCGCGATTGCTTTTCAGGAAATCCCCCTCGGTCGTTTCCACGACTGTAAATGCTTTAGAGGGGTGTATCCAAAATGGCGCGCTGTCTCTTGTCGCGTGGTCAACTGGCTTAATCTCGCTACCACCACGTTCTACATAGATATACACCCATGGATCCCCTTGTGGAACAGACAAGTTCCGAGTACCACCGGGTTCAACCTTATAATATCCATCTGTCCGCCAGCCCGCTGGCCAATTTCCACTGGCAGGTAACCATCTGGAGTACACCACGAAGGCAGGTTCTGTGGCACTGCCGTTCGTAATACGATAATCGGCTGTTGCGAACTGCGTTGATGTGAGGGTTCCTGCCACCAAAACACATATCAAACAAAAAAGTCTCTTATACATTCATTCTCCCTTTCCGATTTAGGAATCCGTTCAAAAAAATTCAAACTAAAGTATGGGGTAATTGATCCATTCGCAGCAATTGCGAATTGCGTCTTTTGACAACTTAATGTGAAAGTATAGCAAACCTTGCAGAAAAAGTCATTTTTTTTACGAAATAAGTAGTTTTGGGATTGGTTAAATTACGCGAGTTTGATAAAGGTAGGA
>VXZL01000657.1 GCA_009845505.1 Candidatus Poribacteria bacterium
GTGTGTTACGCTTGGAGTTGAAATTGGACGGCGAGGTCGTTCGTGAAGCGATTCCGCATATCGGCTACCTACATCGCTGTTTCGAGAAACATTCCGAAAACCTCTCTTATCCGCAAATCATTCCGTTTACCGACCGGATGGATTACATCGCAGCGATGAACCAGAATTGGGGATTTTGTCTCGCTGTCGAAAAGTTATTGGAAGCGGACGAAAGCCGGGATTTTGAGGTGCCAGAACGTGCAGAATACCTACGCGTGCTTATCTGTGAATTGAACCGTATCGCAAGCCATCTGCTTTCATTTGGCACTTATGGCATGGATCTCGGTGCATTTACACCGTTCCTTTACGCCTTTCGCGACCGTGAACGATTGCTTCTCCTTTTCGAGAAGGTCTGTGGCGCACGACTCACCTATAACTACGTCCGCATCGGGGGTGTCTCCGAAATTATTCCTATGGAGTCGGGCTCTATTGCCGAGCAGAATTATTTGGACGAGATAGAAGAATTTTTGGACTATTTTGAACCGAAGATTGACGAGTATAACGAACTCCTGACCAAAAACAGCATCTTTACTGAACGCACGACGGGAGTCGCTGTCATGTCGGCAGAGATGGTACTCAGTTACGGCGCAACAGGTCCTAACCTTCGCGGTTCCGGTGTAGACTGGGATCTCCGGCGAGACGAACCCTACTCTATCTATGACAGATTTGACTTTGATGTTCCCGTTGCCGTAGATGTACCAGAATTAGGCGCGGTTGTTGGTGATTGTTGGAGTCGGTATAAAATCCGTATGGACGAGATGAAGGAATCTGTCCGGATCGTCCGCCAGATTTTAGCCGAAGGACTCCCTGATGGTCCTGTTATGGCAGATTTAAAAGCCGTTCGTCCGCCAAAAGGCGAAATCTATTTCCGTAGTGAAGCACCTCGAGGTGAACTCGGATTCTATATTGTAAGCGACGGTACCCCCAAGCCGGTGCGTGTGAAGGGACGCTCTCCCTGTTTTAGTGCTTTGAGTGTGATGCAGGAACTCAGTCGAGGTTTGATGGTAGCAGACATTATCGCCATCATCGGCAGTATTGATATTGTGATGGGAGAGGTTGACCGGTAAACGCACTTGTCAAATAAGGAGATTAGATGTCGGACTTTAGGGTAATGCTTGCAGGTTTCCCATATTTCAATGTCCCTGAAAGTTTCTTTCCAAATATGAACTTGCAAGATGGACTCAATTGGGCAGAGGAATTTATACAGAACGTCGTCCTTCCGCGATTGCCGGAAGCGGTTGCTTCGCATTTCCCGGTGGAGTTAGGCACAGTCCTCGTTATGTTCGGATGTGCCGGTATCTTCGTTGCGGTGGTCCCCCTACTCCCCTTAGTGTTGGTGCTTGCAGAGCGAAAGGTCTCCGCACGTTTTCAGAATCGAACGGGTCCCATGCGCGTTGGACCGTGGGGTACCCTCCAAACGTTAGCGGACGGGGTTAAACTCCTCTTCAAAGAGGATTATATCCCACCGCAAGGCGACAAATTCCTTTTTCTGCTCGCGCCCTATGTCATTTTTGCCTGCTCCTTCGCTGTTTTTGCTGCCATTCCGTTCGGTCAAAATATTTTGGTGAGCGACTTTAATATCGGCATCTTCTATATCATGGCGATCTCCTCTGTCATCGTCATGGGCGTAATTATGGCGGGCTGGTCCTCAAACAGCAAATGGTCGCTGTTGGGTTCACTCCGTTCCGCCGCCCAGATAGTTAGCTACGAAATTCCGCTCGGTCTCTCTATCCTAACGGTCGTTATGCTCGTTGAAAGTTTGAGCATGTCGGAGCTCGTAGCAAACCAATCCAACGGTATTTTCAGCTGGCTCATCTTCCGAACGCCTTTTACCTTTATTGCATTTTTTATTTTCTTCATATCTTCAATTGCTGAGGTAAACCGGACACCGTTTGATTTGCCCGAAGCCGAGTCTGAAATCGTTGCTGGTTTTCATACCGAATATAGCGGAATGCGCTTCGCACTCTTTTTTATTGCTGAATATGCGAATATGTTCGCTGTGAGTGCAATCGCGGTGACGCTTTTCCTCGGCGGTTGGGAAGGCGTGCTACCGGGTTATGATATTCTCGGCGGCTTCCCAGGTTTCGTTATCAAAACCTCAGCACTCGTCTTTTTGATGATGTGGTTGAGGTGGACGCTGCCGCGCTTGCGAGTAGATCAGCTGATGAATCTCTGTTGGAAATACTTCATCCCGATTGCCTTCTTCAACATCTTAGGTACTGGCATCTGGGGGCTTATTTTTCCAGAGGATACGCTGATTAGCACTGCCATTAGCTGCGCTATTATCTACATCGGACTTATCACGGCGTATAAAGTTGCTGGGCGAACTTTCGCCCAGAGACCAGCACCACAACCGAGTTAGGATTTTTAAACCTAAACCGATCTCACCGAACCGCAAGGAAAGTTAAAAGATGGATAAATACATACGAAACATCTACAGAGGCGTTTATACCGTTCTCGTTGGAATGCGGGTGACAATCAGGCAGTTCTTCGAACCGAACGTCACACATCAATACCCGTATGAACACGACTATGAGAAAAAACGCAACGTTCGAGAGATTCCTAAAGGGTACCGCGGGCAGCTTTACAATCGGATTGAGGATTGTATCGGATGTAAGAAGTGTGAGATGATTTGCCCAGTCGATTGCATTACGATTACTGGCACCAAACTCCCGAAAGGTGAACAGTTGTGGGATAGCATGAACATCGTGCACCTCAAAGACGGGCGAGAAGTCATCGGCATCATCGAAGGCGATGACAAAAAGATAAAATCGGCAGATTCAATAACTGTCACAAATATCACCTCTCGCTTAGGAACGCAGGAAGTCATCGATCGGCTTGAACCTTCAGGGAATGAGAGTCGAAACGAGACTTTCTCCAGCGATGAGATATCGCGGGTCGTTACGCGAAACCCGGTTGTGTTCTATCTGGATCAATTCGATATTGATATGTCCCTCTGTATGTATTGTGGACTTTGCACTGAAGTCTGCCCCACAGAATGCCTCGTCATGAAGGATACACTCGAAGGCATTGAGTATTCCAAGTTCGATCGGTCAGATTTAATCTTCAAGTTCGACAAACAGGAGATGTACAATAAAGATAGTACTGTAGACGCAGAAGCAGCGGATTAGTTATCTGTTTCATAAGTTTACAATGTAAGAGGGATGCCCAAACGATAATCTAATTTTATATGGAATTTACACTTAAGACATTTATTTTTTATGGTTTCGCGCTGATGACAATCGCCTCGGCACTCGTCGTCGTCACGGTGCGAAACATTGTCCACGCAGCGTTCTCGCTCATGGTGACGCTCTTCGGCGTTGCCGGGCTTTACGTTTTTCTACAGGCTGACTTCCTCGCCGCAACGCAGGTGATCGTCTACGTCGGGGGTATCCTTGTTTTGATTCTATTCGGGGTCATGATGACAAGTGGACACTTAGAAATGCGCATCCATATCGAACGCGGGCAGCTCCTACTTGGGGGCGTGATTGCCTTGATGCTACTTATGCTGCTCCTGACGGTTATTGCCAATACACCCGTATGGAAGAACCTTACCGATGACGGGACTGAACTTCCACCGACAACTGAACGGATTGGTGAACTGATTTTGAATGGACCCTTTCTCCTCCCGTTTGAGGTCGTCTCTGTGTTATTGTTAGTCGCCTTAATCGGTGCCACCCTGATTTCCCGAAAGGAGGTTAGGGACGAATGACCCTACAACACTATCTCGTCATCAGTGCAATTCTGTTCACGCTCGGTATTTTTGCTGTCTTAACCCGCCGGAACGCCATCAGCATTTTGATGGGTATCGAACTTATTCTCAATTCGTGCAATCTTAACTTCGCAGCGTTCGCGCGTTTCATGACACCACCAGAGGACATCAGCGGACAGGTTATCGCAATTTTTGGGATTGTGCTCGCTGCCGCAGAAGCCGCTGTCTTTTTAGCAATTATTCTCGCTATCTACCGCGAATTCGGTAGCATCCGTCCCGACGAAGTGGACACTTTAAAAGGTTAATTTTTTAGCGATTGTTTCTGAGCTGTCCCTCCGTTGTCAAGGTAGGTTCAGAATCGTTAAGAAACCTTTTCAAACCTCAAACAGGTTCTGTAATCAATTGTAGAAAATCAACGGTATGAATGCCGTGAGGCATTCCCCGGGTGTTGACAACGGAAACACCGCCCCGGAGCAATAGTTAAAAATATGGTCGTACTCTTAATAAGTCTCATCTTGCTCTGTCCTCTCGCTGCCTTCGCGCTCTTCGGACTTTTGGGCTTAGCGAAACGGAGTTTCCCCCGACAGGACTACCTATCTACAGTAGCGATGCTCATCGCACTCGTCTGCTCGCTTCTGCTTTTGCAAGAGGTAGTCCCCGATCCAGAACCCCATACTGTTCAGTGGCTTTCGCTCGGTAGTGTTACCTTCTCAATGGGCTTTTACCTTGATAGCGTCACTGCAATCATGCTGATTGTTGTCACGCTCGTCAGTAGCCTTGTCCATATCTTCTCCATGGGCTACATGCACGGCGATCCGAGGTATCCACGGTTTTTTGCTTTCCTTTCGCTTTTCTCCTTCTCGATGCTCTTCTTGGTTGTATCGGATAACCTGCTCGGTATCTACATCGGTTGGGAACTCGTCGGTCTCTGCTCCTATCTCCTCATCGGTTTCTGGTTTGAAAAGGACTCGGCAGCGGATGCCTGCAAAAAGGCGTTCCTGACGACGCGCGTCGGCGATGTCGGTATGTTCATCGGCATGATGATGCTTTTCACCAAATTCGATACGCTTTCACTCTACGGAGAAAGCGGTATTTTCGCCGAAGCCGCATCCCAATTAAACACAGGCGATATGGTCTGGCTCTCTATTGCCGGTGTGCTCATTTTCTGTGGGGCGGTCGGTAAATCCGCGCAAGTCCCTCTACATACTTGGTTGCCCGATGCGATGGAAGGTCCTACACCCGTCAGTGCACTGATTCACGCCGCAACAATGGTTGCCGCTGGGGTCTATCTCACGGCTCGGATGTTCCCAATCTTGACAGAAACCTCATCTCTGGTCATCGCCTATATCGGTGGTATCACAGCAATTATTGCTGCGACTATCGCTATTGTCCGCTTTGACATTAAACGGGTTTTGGCATACTCCACGGTCAGCCAGTTGGGGTACATGATGCTTGGAATTGGCGTTGGCAGCTATGTCGCCGGACTCTTTCACCTCACAACGCACGCTTTTTTCAAGGCACTGCTTTTCCTCGGCTCCGGCAGTGTTATCCACGCCTTCCATGCGATGCACGGTCACGGACATGACGATGAACACACACACGAACATTCACAAGATAGCCATCAGCAATCAGTCGTCAGCAGTCAGCAAGAGGAGGTCGCTTCATCAGAAACCTCTTTGCTGATGGCTGACAGCCGACAGCCGACAGCCATTCCTGAGATTCCGCCAGATCAAGATATGCGGAACATGGGCGGCCTTCGCCATAAGATGCCGATTACTTTCATAACGATGCTCATCGCAACGTTGTCGATCTCCGGTGTCCCGTTTATCTTCTCCGGTTTCTGGAGTAAGGACGCAATCTTAGCCGGTGTGCTCGGTCGCGCAATGGAATGGAACTCCCTACACCACTATCTCCTGTTCGGCATGGCACTCTGTGCCGCTGGGATTACGGCGTTCTATATGTTCCGTCTCATCTTCATGACCTTTTTTGGTGAACCGCGCAATCAAGAGATGCACGACATGGCACACGAGTCCCCTAAGAGCATGACCGTGCCGCTCCTCGTCTTGGCTGTTTTGAGTTTCCCTGTCGTCAATACGCTCTGGTTCAACGCAGATTACGTTAAACCACCAGAACAACCGCATCTCCATGCACCAACACATGCATACGTTTCACCCGATAGCAAAGTCGGTGAAGCCGGTCTCACCTTCTCGCTCTTTGGAATCTCTGAAGCCGTGGCAGCGGAAGAAGGCGCAGACGACACACACGGCGCACACGGAGATGACGCACATCACGGACACGGACCAGCACACACGATCGCCATGGTCCTATCCATCATCGTCGCTGGATTAGGTATATTCCTATCATGGCTGTTCTACCATAGACGTACTTTGTCTGCGGAGTCTGTCGCTACGACGTTCCGACCGCTTTATAATCTCTTCTGGCACAAATACTACTTTGACGAGTTTTACGACGGTGTCTTAGTCGCTGTGACAGTATGGAAATCTCGACTTTTTGCCCAATTTGATGGAACCATCGTTGATGGCATCGTCAATGGCGTTGGAAAAGTGACCCGCGATATCCTCGCCGCATTCGTTGGCGTTTTCGATAACCGCATCGTTGACGGTTTCGTCAATCGGGTCGCTGAGGTTACATGGTCAATCGGTGGAAGAGTCCGTCGGATTCAGACCGGAGCGATTCAGACTTATCTTTTCGTTGTGCTGGCAGGAATTGTGGTGTTAATCTTAATTTTCCGAGTGTTGTAAGGATGGACTTGTTATGGTATTGCTTAAATTGCTTCCGTTTTTTGGACCGCTGCTCGGTTTTACTATCGCTTGGATTTTCGTGCGCCATTCAAACCCTGAAACGCGGCGTAAGAGAGCAGAGATTTTGTTGGTACTCGCTCCAATTGTGTTCCCAGTACTTTTGTTTCTCGTCTTTTTGATTTCCCGGTAATGGGATAAGGAGGATCCCTACGAGATGTTATTGTCCCTAATGATTTTTATCCCGCTGCTCGGGATGATTGTTGTTTTGCTGCTGCCGCGCGAGTCAGAGGAACTCGTTAAACGTGTTACGCTCCTCTTTACGCTCATTCCGCTCGCACTCGCAGTCGCTTTATTCATATCCTACGACCGATCGGCTGCAGGAACGCAGTACGTCGTTAATGTGCCTTGGATTCAAGCGTTTAATATCCAATACCACGTCGGTATTGACGGTCTGAGTGTCACGCTCCTGCTTCTCACTGCCCTCTTAGGTCCCATCTGTGTTATTGCCTCGTGGCGGAACATTGAAAAAGGCATCAAGGCATATATGGCACTGTTCCTATTGCTTGAAACAGGAATGTTGGGTTTCTTTGCCGCGTTGGATCTGTTCCTCTTTTACGTCTTCTTTGAACTCACACTACTGCCGATGTACTTCCTTATCGGTGTGTGGGGCGGACCGCGTCGTGAATACGCTGCAATTAAGTTTTTCCTTTACACGCTCTTCGGCAGTGTACTGATGCTGGTTGCGATGATCGCAGTCTATCTCAATAGCGGCGCACCCGGCGCGCGGACATTTGACATCCCAACCCTTATTACTTTAGCAGCGACTGAAGGACATGCGCTGAACGACCTCAACTTCCAAATTTGGGTCTTCCTCGGTTTCTTTATCGGATTTGCCGTGAAAGTGCCAATCTTCCCGTTCCATACATGGCTCCCCGATGCACACGTCGAAGCACCGACTGCAATCAGCGTTATTCTTGCGGGCATTCTGCTAAAAATGGGAACCTACGGATTGGTACGGGTTAATATGGCAATGTTCCCACAAGGCATGGATTTTTTCTGTAACGGAACCGGCACATGGGGAAACAGTTTAGCCATCCTGGGATTCGTTAATATCGTCTACGGTTCTTTCTGCGCCTTGGCACAAACCGATTTCAAGAAATTGGTGGCGTATTCGAGTATCGGACACATGGGATTCGTTATCTTGGGGCTTGCTGCTCGGAATACAGAAGGCATCACGGGAGCGATTCTTCAGATGTTCAACCACGGGGTCATCAGTGGGATGCTCTTCTTGCTCGTCGGTGTTCTCTACGATAGGGCACACCACCGCGAGATCAATGGGTTCGGTGGTCTCGGCGCGAAAATGCCAGTCTACACCGGCATTACCACGCTCGCGTTCATGGCATCTTTGGGACTGCCCGGCTTGAGTGGGTTCGTCGGGGAAGCACTCTCCTTACTCGGTGCTTACGACAAATTCAAGATGCTGACCATCTTATCAACGATAGGTATTGTTGTCGGTGCAGCCTATTTCCTCTGGACGCTCCAACGCGTTTTCTTAGGAACACTCAACCCAAAATATGAAGCACTCCCTGAAATCAACGGACGCGAAATCTTGACGTTGGCACCGCTGGGTATCCTCACGATTGTACTCGGTGTATGGCCCAACTTCGCCATTGATATGTTCAGAGAGTCCGTCACCAACCTCGTCAACGTGCTACAGGCGATATAGGAGGTTTTTGTCCGGTATGCAACCCTTAAGCAACATCGAAAGCCTTCTCTATTTCACTCCGGAGCTGCTGTTAGTCGTTTCTGCTATTGTCGTCATCCTCGTCGATCTCGGCGTGAAAAACAGGGAGAGTTCAACCGTTGCCTATCTTTCCCTCGCAGGTATTGGCTGCGTATTCGTTGCAGTCCTTCTCACGCACGGGCAGCTCGGGGACAGAACTTCCATCTCCCTCTTTCTGGGGATGATCCGGCTCGACGCATTCTCTACCTTCTTCAAGGTGCTCCTCCTCCTCGCAACCACAGCAACGATTCTTTTCTCCATCCGTTCTGAGGAACTTGATGCACAGTTGAAGGGTGAATACTACGCACTCCTATTAGCCATCACGCTCGGAATGTTCTTGATGGCTTCCTCAACCAACTTACTGATGATATTCATATCGTTGGAAACGGTGAGTCTGACCTCCTACATTCTCGCCGGATTTCTAACGCACAGCCCGCGCTCAAGTGAAGCGGCGTTCAAATATATCACGTATGGTGCAGTCGCCTCGGGAACGATGCTGTTCGGGCTCTCGTTCCTGTTCGGCATGGCTGGAACGGGTGATCTTGGGCAAATCAGCATAAGACTCACTGAACTCTTAGCAGCCGGTGAAGTTTATCCGCTCACTGTGTTGATTGCGATTATCTTTGTCCTCGCCGGTGTCGGCTATAAGATAGCCTCCGTGCCGTTCCACATGTGGTCCCCAGATGTTTACGAAGGCGCACCTATCCCAATAACAGCGTTTCTATCCGTCGCCTCAAAATCCGCAGGATTTGCGCTGTTCATTCGATTCTTCTATTCCGGGTTTAGCAGTTTCGAAGTCCTACAATCGGTCGATTGGACGCTTATGTTGGCGATCGTCTCCGCTTTGACGATGACTGTCGGAAACCTCGCTGCACTGCCACAGCAGAACGTGAAACGTCTATTGGCATATTCAAGCATTGCCCACGGGGGTTATCTCCTAATGGGGGGGGGCTGCTCACATCTGAAGGCATCGGTGCGATCCTCTTTTACCTCGTCGTCTACCTCTTTATGAATTTGGGAGCATTCTATGTTGTTGTCCTCTTTTAAAACGAGGAAGGCAGCGAAATGATTGAAGGATACCGAGGACTCGCC
>VXZL01000013.1 GCA_009845505.1 Candidatus Poribacteria bacterium
CCTCTGGAGACGGATTACTCAGTTTCGCACAAGATGAACACACTGTTTTACTGTATACCTTTGAAACAGGTGCGGGGAAAACTGTTAAAGACCTCTCTGGTAACGGAAATGATGGTGAACTCATGGGACCCAAGTGGGGTGAAGGCAATCCGGGTGGTGGACTCGTCTTCGGAGGAAACGCTCCCAGAGATTTTGTAGAAATCCCCGACAGCGAGAGTTTAGATGTCGTTGAAGGACTGACGGTCGAAATGTGGATTTATCTTGAGGCATGGTCAACTGCTGGCGGTACAGGTGCCACGAAAGAGAAGGCCTACAAAGTGGGACCGCGGAGCAACAAGAAGGCCCTAATTCGGATGACTACAGATAAGATTGCTTGGGCTCCTGCAGTCGTTCAAGGTAAAACAGATGTGCCGTTGCGGAAGTGGGTGCATATCGCTGGCACTTACGACGGAAAATCCGGTGAAGGCAAGGTTTATATCAACGGTGTCTTAGACGGCGAAGGCAAAATCGGTGGCAATATCACCCCGAACGACGATGTTTTGTGGCTCGGACGCGGAGCGGGGCCCTTTCTCCACGGCCGTATAGACGAAGTGCGGATTTCCAATATTGCGCGATCTCAACAAGAGATTCAAGAACTCATGAACAAAGGTATTGGGGGTGTACTTGCCGTCAAACCGCAGGATAAGTTAACGCTCACGTGGGGAAGACTGAAGTCAGACTTCAAACAATAGTAAGGATAATCCGCAACAGTGAAAACATTTCGGACGCAATATCTTATCGCACTTCTCATTTTAGGTGCAATAACGGTAAATGCTGAAAACGCGCAGCGAAATTACCCTTCCATCTTTCAGGCATGGAACGGCACTGAAAATCAGAAAGATATGGATGAACTTCATCGGCTCGCGCAGCACGACCTCGCTTTTGCGCATCCCTACACGCTGCTCAGGATTGCTTGGAATATATCAGAAGCGCAACCGTATTCAGGGTTGGCAACAGATTTAAATCCAAGTCAATTGGATACAGCCCGTCAAAGAAAACGGAAGTTATGGGATTTAAATCCGAATCTCTTACTGCTTGTTGAAATCCGATACAGGGACGCGAGATATGTATCGCGTGAAAATGAAACAGACGTGAACAACTGGTGGGAGGTCGGTTATTTCCCGCCAGATTCTCCATATTGGCTTAAAGATAGCGAGGGTAAACCCGTCGTCGGCTGGGGTGAAGACACAAATGGCGATGAAAAGATAGACGAAAATGACGCAGTCCTCGGTTACCTCATAGACTTCACAAATACAGATATGCAGAATCTGATGGTCAAGCAAGCCGTTGCCTTGGACAAGTCCGATCTTTTTGACGGAATCATGCTGGATTGGTGGAACGAGGATTATGCGACCAGTCCAATCGCTGTTGATGATTGGTCAGCGACAATTCTCACACGGGAGGCGGAGTCAGAGGCGAGATTGTCCATCTTGCGCAAAATACGGGCAGCGGTCAGTGAAGACTTCTTAATCCTCGTCAATGCAAATATGCGTCAGATTCCAAAGTCCGCATCCTACGTGAACGGCATCTTTATGGAGTGTTACAAGCAGGAATACGCCAAAGGGTATAACCTTGAGCAGATGCTGCTGATGGAGGAGACACTCCTATGGGCAGAACGGCATCTGAGGGAGCCACAAATCAATTGCTTAGAGGGTTGGCGCGTGGTAATGGATTATATGGGGGATCTTGATACAAGAGTTAAGGAGCGGAACAGTGAAGAAAACCAGCAGTGGATGCGTATGATTACCACACTCAGTTTGACCCACTCTGACGGGTATGTGCTTTTTGGTGATGATAATGCTATTCCTGTCTCTGACCATTTGCACAACTGGTACAACTTCTGGGATGCTGACCTTGGACAACCAATTTAAAAGAAAGCAGTTCAGTACCGCGAGGTGACAGGCAGCTTCATCCGTGAAGTTGCAAAGGGTTGGGCAGTGTACAACCGCAGTGGCGCGTCACAAACTGTCACGTTTGACCTTCCGGTTGTTAGCACCAACACCAACCAACATCAGACGAGTCATTCGATTTCGGATTTCGATGGAGATATTTTTCTCAAAACCGATATAGACTAAAAACAGTTAATTAGCCATTTTAATACGGCAATTCCACAGATATGGTTGCCAAGAACTCAGCTTCTACATTTTGGTTATAAACGCGCGCAGAAATCACAGAACCGTAGATGTTACCGACATAGAAGATGCCACCGAGCGTGCCGAGTGTCCATCCTTTTGCAGACGATATTCCATCTCTATGAAAGCCATCGTAAGCCTGCCAACCTGCTATACCCACAGTGAGTAGAGAATTCAGAGCATCACCGATACGTCCAGTATAGAGTCGTCCTGCCCCGGGGACAATTGTAGAGAGGACCCCCGCTAAAAATGGGCTGCGACTCGGTAGCTGCGTTCCTGCCTCTGCGTAACCGTGATATACCGAAGCCTTTTCTCTAATGGCGATTACATCTGACCCCTGCAATGTTTTGAAGACCTCACCCGCTTCAGACCACTGTTTTTGCATTAGGTACGAGAGTCCAATAAGTTGCTCGGCTTCGGCGTGTTGCTGTGCATCTGTTATGTGTGGCAGGGCTTCACGTAGAAATTGCGTAGATTGTTCAAATTGATCCATCAGAAAATAGGTAGCACCAATCTGATAGTAGGCACGGCTTGCAAATTGGCTCTGTGGACGCGACCGCAAAAGCATCTCAAAATTCCGAATGGCTTGTTCATTTTCACCGGCAAAGCGATAGCAGAGGGCAATCTTATAGCGAATTTGCTCGCTTTCTTCCAATTCCTCAGAAAGAGAAAAAAGATAGCGTTGGTATTCACCTGCGGCGCGGAGGTAATCGCCTTGTTCATACAAAAAATCGGCGAATTTACGGACGTTTTCAGGGGCATAGTATTCAATGGGTTCTTCAGCGGATACGAAAGATAGAAGCGTACTGGCGAGGAAGACTATGAGCAGGAATTTGTGTATTTGTGTAGCGTTCATAGAGCTCGTAGAGAATCAACACTGAATGCGCGTGTGGCATTCAATAGGGTTGAACGTAGTGAAACCCAACTTTCTTTATTATTTTAGCGTTGCATAGTCCGAAACAGGATCAACGTACTTACCCGTTGCCTCATCTTTATGGTAATACCTTGATTGCGATCCGTTGCACCGAAGCAACCTATCTGCGGCAAGAAATATGCCACGCACCAGACCGTACTCCTGTATGCAAGCCATACAGAAACGCGAACAGGTCGGTGAGAAGCCGCACGCTGGAACGTCCTGACTTGAGATGAATTTCTGATACAACCGTATCAGCCCCGTTGCAGCGAGTTTTAATTCCGACGTTTCCTCAGGATTAAAGCGGATAACTTCTTGAGGTTTCTCTGTTGTTATTGGGTTAAACTTGCGCATGAAGGCAAGATCTGCGGCTTCATTGGCAGGCATAGGCGACACGAACATAACAATCAACAAACAGTGCACACAGAAAGTAACAAACATACGATAGACGGGGGGATTTACCATTTGATCTCTTTAACCTCTACAGATTCGGGAATTACGAAATTCAGCATTGTTTTTGACGTTTCCATGTTTATCTCTGGATTGCTATAGACGATCTTTTCACGCTGAAGCACTTCAGATTTTTCACCAAACGTACTGGAGGTAATAGTCATCGGAATATAACTTGCACCGACCTTGCTGTGGTTCTCATAGCGAGACCTACCGATAATATGTCCTTTCGAGTTTTTAACCTCCGCTGAGATGAGTCGGTCATCACGCATCCCCAAGATGATGCGACCAAGTTCGTCTTTCGCCTTTTCAGGTGGTGTCCAATAAGTATACAACACTTCACCAACAACATCGTGCTGGTCTAAAGTATAACCGATTGCCGTCAATCCATATTCCGCTTGTGTAGAGTGAATGATAGATTCGACAAACGGAAGTGGAACCCGACCTTGGGATATAAAACGGAATGCCTGTTTCTCTACAAGGTAATAAATCTCCAGTACATTGTCCTTCACGACCATTATCTGCTGGAGTGGTTGGGTGACCTCAACAACAATCCGTGTCGCTTGGACCTCGTAGTGGAGCGTACCTTCAATATGCTCAGTTTTGTTATTTTCAGTTAATTCACGCGTAAAGTCTAAAGAGAGGGTTTTCAGCGGTGTGGCGTGAAGTACACCGACGTGGAAGAGTGCCAGCAAAAACATTACGGGATATAGGAAACTTTTAAGCATCTTTTTCTTTATACGCGGTGAGATGGATAAGGATTCCAACACGCGGTCCACCATTATTCTTCAAGTGCAGCCACGGCTCCAATTCCAATTCCAACTCCGACTGCAAAAATCGCAACTCCAGTTATAACACCGGTACTGAGACATCCCGCAGAAGCCCATTGTGCTTGCACACTTCCTCTTTTCGATTTGTAAGTTGATATATAAGCGTCCACATATTCTGCTGATTTTCCAATAAACCGTCCAGCAGGGGGATTGGGTTGATAGAAATAGGTCCCAGCGAGACCTGCTGGAGGTAAAAGACAACTATACCAACCCGGCAAAGGTAAAAATACGAGGCCCGAAATAAGACAACCAGTACCAAACCATAAGGGTTTGTTAACATCCTTATTAGCATCTGTCTCTGCATCGCCCATTGCTTCTACCACAATAGAATTTTGCTGAGCAAAAGTAACAAAAGGCATACTGAAAGTTAACACTGCCATGAAAAACACCAAAACATCAAACACTCGACTTATTTTCATTGAATTTCTCCTTAATCAATATCGGTTATGAATTCAAAATTAGACCCTACCTGCTGTGAAAAACCAATATTTTTACACAACATACACAGGTTTCGTATTAGCTTAAGCCTCGATCCCATCTCCTAGAAGTTCCAGTTGCATGCGAACGGCTTGACGCACCTCATTACATATATGTGTTGCATGCTGTGTATTCTCTGCTGTTCTTGAAGGTCCGGGATAGCGAGATTCCACCGCGTACTCCGTGATTATCTTGAAGTCAGGTTGCCAATCGCACCAAGCAGGCAAGGTAGGTATAATCAACGCCAGCAATTCTTCAAGGTTATGCGTTCTCGGAACAGGAACATTCGCTTCCTGCAACCATGCCTTGAGATATTTTTCAATACACTGCTGAGCATGGAAACAGATAATATCATGCAGCGGATTTGATCCCAACAGGAGCTGCTGGACAGCAGCGTAATCATTTTCAGCCTTCTCTATCCATTCCAGCGTCAATGGATTCATGCAATCCTTTTCCTTTCTGAGAATATTCGCTCCGTAATGCATGTCTTGTAGATTTTTGATAGTGCAGTTGGCATCGGCACCATGAAGCACTTTGCCTTTTTCAGCGATCTCGCGGAGAAACCAATCATTATATGATACACGATACGCAATTTCTTTCGGTGAACGAACTAAGAGATCCAGACCAAAGTGGTATGAGATACGCTGTCGGATCTCTATCGCCTTGTTGCGAAATTCCGATTTCGGAATATCCATCACGACAAGTAGGTCTACATCTGAGTCTTCCGTGGGAGTCCCATACGCATAGGAGCCAAAGAGAATTACTTGTAGCGGTGCGAATTCTCGCACGATGTCATCACAAGTGGCCTGAATCTCCTGTTGGGTGACCATGCAAACCCTCCTTTGAGATGAAATATAACACATTTGATAAAAACTATCAAGTTTAGGTGCAAAAGAGCAAAAGATTCACTCCTTTAATGGCTGTCCCCCAGGGCGAAGTGCATCATAGCGAGGCTTGCGCTAAGAGTTCAGGATTATTAAAGGCTCTATCGGGAGCACCATCAAAAATCACCTGTCCGTCGCATAGTAAGAGGACACGGTCAGCATATTTCAAGGTGAGATCGGTATCGTGAGTTGCGAAAATGAGGGTTTTATTTTCGCGTCGGATTTCATCGCAGAGTTCATCCATCAACTGATAGAGATGTTGTGCATCCTGACCGGTGGTAGGTTCATCAAGGAGAAAAATATTTGGACGTAGCGAAAAATTTGCGGCGACAGCAGTGCGCTGACGCTGTCCTCGCGACAGAGCATACGGTGCCTCTGAATCGATATCTGTTAGGTCGAAGCGTCTGATTGTTTGATTAACCCGATCTTCAAGTGTCTTTCTTGAAAACTTTAGATTTTTTGGACCGAATGCGACTTCATCGCGAACGGTCTTCGCCTGTAGAAGTAAATCTGGATTCTGAAACACGATCCCGACTTCGCCAGCCAATTGATGGAGTTTCATACGTTTTCGCAGCTTTCCAGCAATCGCCACCTCCCCCGCCGATGGACGCAGCAAACCTGCAATGAGATGAATTAAGGTTGTCTTACCGGACCCATTCGCGCCCATAATTGCGAAGACCTCCCCGTGTTGCGCTTCACAGGAGATTCCTTGCACCGCATCTGTATCGGTATTTGGATAGCGAAAATAGAGTTCATTGACGCTCAGACTAAAGTTTTTTGAGGGTGAAACGATAGAAGTTGTCCGACGGGATGGTTGGGTATCAGACGCAGTTTCCCTATCAACAGGCACTTGCACACCCAAACGCTGATACGGCGAGAAATCCTTAAACGCTTCCACTCTGGGTAAATCAAGAACGAGTTGTCCTTGATCCATTAGCCATACATGATCGCACAGCGGCGCGACTTCCTTAGTTCGATGGGTCGCTAAGATGACGGTTATTCCCATCTCTTTATTAAGTTTCGCGACGATATCGAGAATGTCGCGTGTTGCCTGTGGATCGAGATGGCTGGTAGGTTCATCAAGAAGCAGGACTTGGGGTTGCATTGCACAGATAGCAGCGAGGGCAATACGCTGTTTTTGACCGCCTGAGAGCGATGAGATTTCCCGATTCTGGAAATCAGACAGACCCACCTGTTCTAAGGCGATAGCAATTCGTTCTTGAATCTCCTCGGACGAGAAACCGAGATTTTCGAGTCCAAAGGCAATCTCATCTTCAACTAAAGTGCAAAAGAGTTGATCTTCAGGGTCTTGGAAGAGGAGTGCGACCTGTTGGCATGTAGTGGCGAGGGGTTGGGCAGCGAGATTCTTTCCCTTGAGAAGGACCCTTCCAGTGAGTGTTCCTGCCGAAGCGTGTGGGATTAAACCGTTGAGTGTCCTCAGCAATGTGGACTTGCCGCATCCTGTTGGACCCGTTAGCAGCACAAACGCCCCGGAAAGGACACGGGTGGTAATGCCCCGCAGTGTGCGGATTTGGCGACTCGGATACGTGAAACCGAGGTTTTCTACCTCAATAGATGCCATGGTTTCATTAAGTCAGACCTTCAATTTGCACGGGGACGGAGCCGAAGAGTTGTTCTAAATGCCGTGCGATGGACTCACGGAAAGCATCAAATGCCTCTTGGGTATGGCGACCCAAATCGTCGGTGTGATGTCTGAAACTATCGTAGAGCTGCGCATGTTGCGCGCGAACACGGGCAAGGAGCCTATGGACATACACTTGCAATTCACCGAGACGCTCGCTTTGTTCTTTCGCGAAAGCCCCAGCAGCATCCTTGAAAGCCCTGAGTTCCGCCTCTAAGTACTCCTTGAACATCGACTCTTGGAAACCGGTGAGTGCGCTCTGTGCAGCATAGCGAAAATCCTCGTGAATCGCATTATACTCTTTCTTAACACGGGCAAAAAGTTGCCGCGAATAGCTTTGCATCTCATGCATCCACTCGTCTGGCACCTGTGTAAGCTGCGAAATTCTCTCTTTAAAGGTCTCCATTTCATGTGCCAAGAAGTTTCTGAAGTCTTCAACAGCAACAGTATGACGTGTTATTTTCTCAAGGTGGTAGCCCATAATTGCCAATCGGACAGCTTCTGGGAACATAGGACGATAGTCTTTCAACACTTTCATCAAAAATCGTGCATACTCCAGACCTTGCTTCGAGAAGAGTTGCTTTTGGATTGACCGGAAAAATGCGCGAATTTCCGCCATATTATCGATTGCTCTGACATTATTGTGGGTTTTAGGCATATACTCCAGTAACTTCAAACACCGAGCAAAATAGTTCTTCAAGGTCGGATCGTAGAGCGTCGAAACAACCCGCCGATATTCCCTAAGAAGCTTATTGCGCGGCATTTCCGGCACAAAATTAAGGGTCATGTCGGTCTGGTTTCCGCTGGACTCCCCAAGCAACCGATCTTCACGTTTTAATCGGTGCCAGAGGTCCGTCTCCTTTAGAGCGGTAAGCAAACCTGCCATCGCCATCGGAATACCGGCTTCTTGAATAAACCGGATATGCGAATCAAACTCAGTATCACCATCAAGCCCGATGATGAAGCCACCCGTAACCTCCATCCCTTTGCTCTGTATCTCTCTGACAGCACGCAATAAGTAGCTACCGGCATCTTCCTGTTTGCTCGTGTTTTGCCCTTTAGAGGTACTAATCAGCGCATCGTCATTAGGGCTTTCAATGCCGAGGAACACCATGTTAAAACCTGCGTCACTCATTGCATCGAGCATTTCAGGGATTTCAACGAGGTTCACGCTGGCTTCGGTATAAAGTGAGAAGGGGAATTGTCGTTCTTCCTGCCATTTGTTAACAGCCGGAAGTAGGCGCATAGCGTCGCGTTTGTTACCGATAAAGTTGTCGTCAACGACAAACATTGCCCCTTTCCATCCGAGTTTATAGAGCATTTCAAACTCAGCAAGCATCTGTTCATTACTTTTCGTGCGTGGGACACGCCCAAATAATTTTGTAATATCACAGAATTCGCAATTGAAGGGACAACCTCGCGAGAACTGGAGTGCCATTGATCCGTAGGAGTTGACATCAATAAGGTCGTAACGCGGCAACGGGGTTTTCGTAATATCAGGTTTTCGGGTTTCGCGATAGACCTCTTTCGCGGCACCGCTCTCAAAATCGGTCAAAAAGTCCTCAAAAATCTCCTCTACTTCACCGAAGAGAAAATGGTTGATCGTAGCGTCGGTTTCCTCTTTAATATTATCGTAATAGGAGGTAGGATGTGGACCTCCTGAAATAATCGGGACTCCTGCTCGGTTGCAACGTTCTGCCACTTCGTAAAGCGACGCTTTTTGAACAATCATCGTCGATGTCAAGGCAACATCTGCCCACTGAATATGTGCATCGGTGAGTGGCTCAATATTAAGATCTACAACCTTTAAGTTATAGTTCTTGGGAAACATGCCGGCGATCGTTAGCAACCCAAGCGGCGGCATTGAGGATTCTTTACCAAGAAAATCTAAAGCGTATTTAAACCCCCAATACGATGGAGGGAACTTCGGATAAATAAATAGTGCATTTGGCATAGTCTATGTG
>VXZL01000556.1 GCA_009845505.1 Candidatus Poribacteria bacterium
ATATTTAGGTTTATGGTAATCTCTTATCCAAGAAAAATAATAACAGACACTATAGGTTTTGTCAAATTTAGAAACATACGGAAACATATCTATTTAGGAATTGCACTCAGTTGTCGATTTTCGGTGAAGGGGTGTTCGTTATACCTAAACACGTAGCCCGTAAGCGTAGCGGAGGGCGGGTCTACGGAGAGACCCTTTATCTATCAAACTTACCTGACCGAACCGCAAGGAAAAATTAAAAAATGGAACTCGGTTTTTTCACAATGCCTTTACATCCCCCGGGTAGCGACACCACTAAAACGCTTGATCACGATATTGAGCAGATGGTCGTCTTGGACGAGTTGGGTTATAAAGAGGCTTATGTTGGTGAGCATTTTACGTTTACATGGGAGAACATTCCGTCTCCGGATCTCTTTATTGCAAAAGCAGCTGCGATGACAGAGAATATCATCTTCGGCACGGGGATTACGTGTATGCCGATACACAATCCTGCGGTTGTGGCGCATCGCATCGCACAACTGGACCATCAGACGCATGGACGTTTTCATTGGGGGGTTGGTTCAAGTTCCACACCAAGCGATGCGGAAATGTTCATGGCGGACGGCGACAGACGGCAATCAACCCGAGAAGGGATTGAAGCAGTACTCAAGATTTGGACGGATCCAGAACCTGGACATTACAAGAGCGATTTCTGGGAGTTTAAAATTCCCGAAGACCGCCCAAACATTGTCAGCGTCCACATGAAACCGTACCAGAAACCGCATCCGCCGATTGCGATGGCAGGATCGTCGCCGAGATCTGATACACTCGTTCTTGCTGGCGAACGCGGCTGGATCCCGATGAGTATTAATCTGGCACATGTTTCTGTTATCAAGACGCATTGGGACGCGGTCGAAGAAGGCGCAGAGCAGGCGGGATTATCGCCCTCGCGTTCAACGTGGCGTATTGCTCGCGAGGTCTACGTTGCGGATACCACCGAGCAAGCGCGAAAAGAGGCACTCGAAGGCACGCTCGGACGCGATTTTAGGGACTATTGGTTTAACCTGTTTAGCCCAGGAAACTTCAAACCCGATCCAGATATGGACGACGCAGATATGACGCTCGAACATCTATTGGATACTTTGTGGATTGTCGGAAGTCCGGATCACGTCGCGAATCGCTTGCGCGAACTCTACGACGAAGTCGGCGGTTTTGGGGTCTTGCTCGCCATGGGGCACGAGTGGGAGCCGAAGGAGCAATGGTTGAATTCGATGACGCTTCTTAAGAATGAAGTGATGCCGCAACTCACAGATTTGACATAAGCAGGCACGCGCCGCGTGCCGTTGCCCTTTACGATTTGTAGCGGACGAAACCGGGAGACTTCTTATGACCACCCTCATGGTAGGTGCAGCAGAGACTACGATTACCTCCATAAAGGACAAACCCGATGTTTATGCTGAGTTGTATGCTCGCGCTTTGGTACTCGCTGATGGTGAAAAACAACTTGCTATCGTAACAGCCGACTATGGGCAATTCCCGCTCCACTACAACAAAGTACTACTCGATGCAATCCAGGGTGCCACAGGCATACCGCCAGCGCACGTCGTCATCAACTGTAGCCATACGCATAATGCACCGGGGGTTGACGGACGGTGGATAACGGAAGAATCCGAGGCGTGGTTGGCGACCTGTCTTGCTGAATTGGTGAAAGATGCGGTAGATGCCCTTGAACCCGCAACCTTGCGGTCAGGACGCGCACCCGTCCAAATCGGCTACAACCGCCGCATAATGAATGACGAGGGTTATATTGTTATGGCACCCAACCCAGAGGGTTCTGTTGTTCCGTGGGTTGATGTGTTAGGTGCTTACGATACAGATGGACAAATCATCGCCGTGTTGTTCTCACACGCTGCGCACCCCGTGATTGTCCACTGGTCAAGCGAGGAGATGGGTGCCGATTATCCCGGTTATGCCGTTGAACATCTTCGCAATTTCTTGGATCTGAAGCCGGAAAGCGTTTTGCTGTTTGCCCAAGGCTGCGCAGCGGATATTAACGGATATCCGTTGCGCGGTGGTTTCGATGCCTGCGATGTCGCTGGATTCACCCTCGCCTTTGCGACACACCAAGCCTTGAAAACAGCAAAAGAGGTTCCTGTCGCACCCCTTAAAGTGTGTTCAAAGCTCGTCGATTTACCGTTCCGAGATCCGCCTTCGGTTGCGGAATGTAAGCAGTTGATTGAAGAATTCCCTGGCGATGAACGCTACGTTGCCCTGTTAGAGGTCGCGAAGAGCGGTGAGAAACGCACCTTACCCTTCCCCATGAGTGCGTTTGCTGTTGGGGACGCGCTCTGTTTCCTGTCCGTATCTCATGAACTCTTTTCGGCGTACCAACTCTTTGTAGACGAAACATCGCCGTTCTTACATACTTTTGTCTTCGGCTATACGAACGGCAGCGAAGTCTACATTGCGACCAAGAAGGCTTACGATTTGGGGTTACGAGCGGGCTATGAAGCGGGACCGCGGAACCACGCCCTCAGCGGTCCCTATCGGTTAGCATTACTACCATCGGTTGAAGAACAGATTCACGCCGAGATGACGGATCTATTGGAAAGATTGAAAGATTCGCAAGGGAGCCAGTAATTAGAAATAAGTTTCTAATTTCGCTCGTGCGTTTGCGACACCTTCAATAATCGGTTGCGGTGTCTCCGCTTGCAATCCCAGATAGATGAGCATGATTTCCCCAGCGTAGCCGACGCGTTCTATCTCCTGACAGATCGCGCGAAAATCCATATCGGGTGCCCAAAACGGCTCGCTGCCTGTCCTCGAATCCACACCACAGTTGAAATAAACACTGGACAACCGTTCTGACAAGGCGCGCAAGGCGACAACAGGATCGTCTCCAGCGCGATGAAAGTGGTATGGACTGTAGTAGAAGCCTAAATTTTCAGACAGAATCGCATTGAGGATGTGTTGCGTGCGTTCAAGGTTGTAGGCGAGACTTCCTTCGTGGGCGTAGAGGATAAGGTTCAGATTGCGCGCCGCTGCTTCAGCAGTGACTGTCTTGAGATGATCAATGATTATTTCAATCTCACGAGCGGTGGCGGTTTCATTGCCACCACTCGCGATACTGACTGTTGAAATAGAAAGCCTTTGGGCAGTGTCGAGAATCGAGATTAACGCTGCAAGCCCATCTGGCGCGTCCACCCCCACCGTGCTCAGCATAGATGTGAAATGGAGGCCCGTTTCGTCTCGGAGTGTTGCAATAGTTTCGGCTGCCACATCTGAATAATGGATTTGGGCGAGTTCAATAGCAGATACTCCCGCTTGGTGTAGTTCACCCACGAACTCCGTCAAAGAGAACTGGGAGAAGGGAAGCGTGCTTGCCCGATAGGTTCTCATCAAAGTTTACTCCAACTATAGTAAATTTTAGAATTACTTGAACGTTGTGCCCGGTGCGGTTAGGAAACCGCACCTACCGAGGGTGAAAGCGTCTCCGAACTGACTGCTAATCGCTGATTGCTGACTGCTGACCGCTGATTGCTGACCACTAACCGCTATTTCCCCATCGCCTTGAGTGCTTTCAGGCAGCGTTCGACAGCCTCAAGCGGCGGAAACGCATCGCTCTCGTATTCAACGATATACCATTTCGTGCCACCCGTGGTTTCACAGACCCGGAAGATCTCATCCCACGGCACACTATCCTCCCCAATGATGGGACGGAAACCGGCGTGTCTATCCGCCTCACCGAGCGATTCGTTGTAAGGTTTGAGATGGACGGTGCCAGAGCGACCCGGGTATCTCTCCAGAATACCTACGAGATCAGCACCCCCAGAGAGCGCGTTGCCCATATCCAGCTGCATCACAACGCCTTCGTTGGTATTACCGAAGAAGGTGTCCCACGGTATTTCGCCATCAAGCGGCGTAAATTCGACGTGATGGTTGTGGTAACCCGTCACCATATCGTGTGCGGCAAGTTTATCGGCGATCCCGTTGAAAATATCCGCTAACTTCAGCCAATCCGCCCGCGATTGACGGAGTTCGCCTGGGATACCGGGAACGATGATATAAGGGTTTTCCAAGACCTTGTTGAATTCAATCGTTACGTCTATGGTGTCTTCTTGGACGAGGTTGAAGGGTGTGTGCCAACCGCAACAGACCAAACCGAACTCATCAAGATAGCCTTTCAACTCTTCCGCCGAATGTTGCGGTGGACCCGCGAATTCAACGCCTTCATATCCCATTTCAGCGACCGCTTTTATCGTGCCGCGGACATCTTCAGCCAACTCATTTCGGACAGAAAACAACTCTAAACCAATTGGTATTCTTGACATAATTTCCCTTTCATATTTTTCGATGTATAGTCCCGTTGTTGAATGTGGAATATCCTATCATGAACATATTATAATGTCAAGACGGCTGTTCGCTAATTGCTAACCGCTGACAGCTTTTTGCTGTAGGAGCGAGTGTTTTTGCTTGGGAGTTTCTTCACGCTCGCGACAGTTATATAAGCCATAATTTGACAGAAGGAAGTCTTAAAAGCCGCGTCATCTGTGTCATCCGCGTCAATCCGCGATTCAGACAATTGACAAAACATTTACACATGCCCCAAAATTAGCAAGGCATTTTTCCTTGCCATCCGATCTTTTGTATTGTATAATCACCATGTTTTTTCAGACTGAACGGACGACGAACTATCATTTAACAGGAGAGATTTATGCACGTTGGACTTATGGTGGGGACGATTCGACGGGAGACGCTCAGTGAAACGCTGGATGCTATTGCGGCGCACGATGTCCATCATTTACAATATCATGTGCCTGCGGGACTGTCGCTTGCGGAGGTCCGCAAGGCACTGGATGACCGGCAGATCACCATCTCAGCACTTGGCGGCACCTACAACATGATTGATCCCGATGTTGAGAAGCGGCACGCCGGATTGCGGATGTTGCGTTCTGTCGCTGAGCAGTGCGCCCCGATGGGGACATCGGTAATCACGATCTGCACCGGCTCACGGGATCCGGACAGCATGTGGCGCGCACATCCCGATAATAACTCGGCATCGGCATGGCGGGATCTCGTTAAGTCGATGCGGCAGGCGTTAGAGGTCGCCGAGGAATACGACGTGACACTCGCCTTTGAGCCGGAAGTCGCGAACGTGATTGATTCAGCACAGAAAGCGCGTCGTTTGCTTGATGAGATGCAATCGCCATATCTAAAAGTTTGTATGGACGGTGCGAACATCTTCCATAAAGGTGAACTCCCGAAGATGCGTGAAATCTTGGATGAGGCGTTTGAACTGCTTGGCGACGATATTGCGCTTGCGCACGCGAAGGACTTAGACCGCGACGGTCAAGCCGGACACCTCGCCGCTGGGACAGGGCTGCTGGACTACGACCAATACCTCGGCTTGCTGAAGGAGAGCGGCTATGACGGTGCTGTCGTGCTGCACGGACTCTCGGAAGGACAAGTGCCATTTTGTACGAGCTTCCTGCGTGAAAAAATCGCCGCGCTGTAGCGGTTGGCTGTTCGCGGGGCGTAGCGGAACGCCCTGACTGCTGACCGCTATTATTAAATTTCGCCAGCCATCCGTTCTGCCAGCCGAGCAAGTGCGGGTGAGGTATCCAATTTTTCAAGTTCTGCCTCAATCAGCGTAAAATGTCGCGTCTCAGCAAGTGCGGCTTTAATGGCTTCGTCAAATTCGCCCTCGGTTCGGACGTGGAACCCGCGTCCTGTTCCGAGGAGTGATGGCATACCGCTGTAATTCCAGCACCCAATATCATTAAAAGGGCCTTCAAGCAGGTGTCGCTCCGTGCCATATCCGTGGTTGTTTAAAACAAGGATAATCGGGTTAAATCCGTGGCGTACGGTCGTTGAGAGTTCGGTACCTGTCATCTGGAAAGCACCGTCTCCAACGATAACAAGACACCGCGTTTCTGGCATACTGAATTGTGCACCAACGGATGCTGGCACTGCAAAACCCATTGAAGTATAGTAAGCCGGACTGATAAAGTTGGTGTGTTGATGTATTTTCAGTTCTACGGCTCCAAAGAGACTGTCGCCGACATCGGCGATCACTGTGAGTTCATCGCTAATAAATTCGTTGAGATGTTGGAAGAGACGACTGACTGTCAGCGGTGCTTTAGGGTCAACCGCAAACGGTTCTGAGTCTCGGAATGTCCGGTTTAAGTTGGGTTTCCTTCGTTTTCGGAGTTTGGTGGAATTAATACCGTCAATGAAATCGTCGAACATCACATCTTCGTAGGTGTGGTAGCGGACAGTAAGTTTTTCGGACGTAGCATAAATGGAGCGGGCACGGTCGAGGTTTGCGGTGTAAATTCCGAGGTTCACGTCGGTCATGAAAGCACCGAGGATAATCACGCAATCTGAATCTTCGACAAACGCTCTAACTTCCTGCTTACCCATCGCGCCTTCATAAATCCCCAAGTAGAGCGGATGCGATTCGGGTATCACCGATTTCCCGAGGAGCGTCGCCACGACGGGAATCCGTTTTTCTTCTGCCAGTCGAATCAACTTGTCTTGATAGCCGAATCGGTGGAGTTCTACGCCTGCAAGGATGACCGGTTTTTTGCTCTTGTTGATAAAGTCGCATGCCTCGTCAACGGCAGCGTCCAACACGTCTGGGTCGCTAATATGTTTGCCAGTCGAAGGACCTTGGTAAAGTGTGCCGCGGACATCTACCATATCGCGCGGGATTTCAATGTATCCCGGACGTTTATAACGATACACGGCATCAAGTACACGATCGATTTCGTTGAAAGCGGTGAAGGGTTCGTCGAGCAGGGCGGTCGCAACGGTTATCTCGTCATAGATGCGTTGCTGTGTATGGAAATCCCTAACTTTGTGATGAAGGAGGGCATCGTTTCCACGTTCTTTGATACCCGGCGCGCCGCTGATAACAACAACGGGTGATTTTTCGGCATAGGCACCCGCGACAGCGTTCACCGTTGACAACCCGCCGACGCAATAGGTAACGCAGACAGCACCCATCCCTTTTGTACGTGCGTAGGCATCCGCTGCGTACCCGGCTGCGTCCTCACGGGTCATGCCGACATGCTGGATTGGGCTTTGCTCAATGAGGTTATAGAATCGCAGCACATAATCGCCAGGGATGCCGAAGATGTGTTCAATGCCATAACTTTCCAGTTTCCTGAGTAAGTATTCGCCGATTGTCGGAGGTCTGTTCTGCATGATATAGCCTCCTTGTGTATCCGTTTTTCTGATTCATTATATTAACACACCTCGGTGCTCATGATTGCCTCAGTTTTTCGATTTCTGTTTCTGGGATGCCCGTTGCTCTTGCAATGACTTCAGTACTTATTCCTTCGCTAATCAGTGCGCGTGCGATGGTTTCCTTTTCCTTTTCTTTCACATCTATTAGCGTATCTTCCCAAGACTCTTCATCTTTGAGGACCCTGCGCTCCGCTGGGGAGATGTTATCACGTTTAACCGCATCAATCACCTTCCCAAAAATTGGCGAGTTATAAAGGCTTTCGTCTATCTCTCCATCCAGAGAATCCTGCACAAGCTCCAACCACGCTTTGATGCCAGGGGGTGTTTTATCGTTAACCATACGCGGTACCACAAACACAAGTTGATGTGGGTAGACATCGACTTTACGACTAAATTCGTTGATTGGATTAAAATCCGTGATAGCGACACTAAAGTCAATTTCGCTCTCACTATATGGACTGGTTAGGACAACAATTGTGTAAACTGTTCGATCAAACTGATATGCTTTGCTATTTTTCACCTGTTCGACGAGGTTGATGAGGTGGTAATATAGGAAACGATCGTAGAAGTGTCGTTCTTTGACGTGTTGTATCTCAACCACAATACGAGATTCCGAATCCTCGGCAAACAAGTCGTATTCGATATCAACCTGACCGATAGGTTCAAGAAATTTGTAACCACGGTGCACCTCATCGGTGTGGAAATTGATACCTAAGACATCTTCAGCAAATTGACAGAAGATTTCTGGTTGACTGAACGCTTTTTTGAAAGCAGTATCGTATCGTAAGGGAACAACTTGCGCCATTTTGTACTCCTTTTCATATCTGCTATGTCGCCATTAAAATTTCAAGAAATGCCGTCATATACCCGATAGCATACGCCCGACCCCGGTGCCCCCAATCTGTATCGTCAACAACGTGCGGAACATGGTCGGTAATCATGAAACCCGTAAAGCCGACCTCTTTGAGCGTCCGCATCACCTCGAACATATCACAGTTGCCTTCATTTACAAAGGATTCAGCGAACTTTGGGACATGTCCTTGGACATCTCGGAAATGGACGTAGAAAATCTTGTCACGCTCCCCGAAATAACGGATCGCATCCGTGACACCAGGTCCCATCTCAGACCAAGAACCGACGCAGAAGTCGAGTCCGTGTATCGGGCTGTCAGCGATTTCCATCGCACGTTTGAAACCTTCAAAATTACGAAACAGACGCGGCACACCTGCAAGCGATTCGACAGGTGGATCGTCTGGATGAAGTGCGAGTTTAACGCCTGCCTCCTCCGTGACCGGTAGAATTGCGTTCATGTAATACTCGTAGTTTTCCCATATTTCCGCTTCAGTGAAAACACGTCCGTGCGTTAGCGGTGCGTCTTTTACCTGTTCCATATCGAAACTAGTAACCGCAGCACCACCCCTGCCGGGAGTGGTTCGAGAGGTGCGCCAGACTTGATTGGGCATCCAATGATACCCGAAGATTTCTACACCCGCTTTACCTATATTGCGGATTGTTGTCGCCATATTTTCAATTTGTGCGTCGCGACGCGGCAATCCGAGCATGGCTTCGTTATAGAAGGAGACAGGGACGTTCTCAAGGGCTGCCAATCGGAGTCCAGCGTTTTCTACTTCTGTGCGGAGTTGGAGAATGTCCATGAACTCCCAGCGTTCTGTGCCGGGAAGTTGTGGCGTGTTGAGCAGTACGTCTTCGACACCGAGTTGTTTGATGAACCGTAAGCGTTCTTCGCTGAGTTGGCTGAATTGACCTAAACCGAGGCGCATTTTCCGAGCCATACGTTTCTCCTTTGCGGGTTAAAACTGTTTGTCGCTATCGAGTAGAATGGTAACAGGACCGTCGTTAATCAGTTCTACATCCATCATCGCCTGAAAGGTGCCGCCTTGCGTCGGTATATGCTGTTGTTCAAGAGCGGTGATAAACTGCTCGTAAAGTGCGTTCGCCAATTCCGGACGGGCGGCTTTGATGAAACTCGGTCTCCGTCCTTTACGACAATCGCCGTAGAGCGTGAATTGCGAAACGACGAGGGCAGCCCCACCTATGTCGAGAAGGGAACGGTTCATTTTACCTTCTGCGTCCT